>NZ_JBEXPH010000088.1:0-34218 GCF_040611955.1 Streptomyces sp. NPDC006510
GCCGGGCAATCCCCTGGCCGCGCCTCCCGCCTCCCGCCTCCCGCCTCCCGCCTCCCGCGACACCGCACACCACGACGCCGCGACACCGGCCCCGCCGACAACCGCAGGTGAGCCCGGGTGCATCATGGCGTCGCCGCCGACCGGTACCCGTTTCGGCCGGTCGGCCGAGAATCGGGGGGTGGGGGCGCATGTCCGGCGCCGAAGGACCAGTCACGTCATCACAGCAACCGCCCTGGGACCTCCGGCCCTCCCAGCCCTTCCCCGGTCCCCCTCCGCCCAAGCGCGGGATGCCGAGCTGGACCGCCGTCGTGACGGGGCTGTGCATCGGGGCGGTCCTCGTGGTGCTCGTACCCGTCGGGCTGTTCGTGCTGGTGCTTCTCCTGCGCGTCGTGAACGTCCCCCCGGAGCCGGACGGCCCACCGCTCGTACTGACGCGGGATCAGCTGCGGGGCACCTGGCAGGACGAACACGGCGGCCGGCTCGTCCTCGCCGAGGACGGCACCCTCAGCGCCACGAACATCTGCGGCGACTACACGGACGACGTCACCGGCGACAGTTCCGGATTCGGCTTCCCCGCCACCATGACCGGGACCGGAACATGGGAGTCCGGCGAGTACGCGACCCAGGACGGCGCGACGGAGCTGTCCACCGAATTCGCCCCCGGCAATGTCAGCGGCCGGCTCGTGGCCAGGGGGAAGACCGATTCCGCCGTCCTGTGGACGTTCATCGGCGACCCCGACAGCGGAAAGCTCTGCGTGCTCAGAAAGGTGAGCACGCAGCCGTGAGCTACGACGGCGCCACCGCTCCCGCCCTCCCCACGTGACCGAGCCCACCCCCCACTCCGTCACAACTCCCGCAACAATGAACGCGTGATCACTTCGCCGCCACGGAGCACCCACCGACGCGCCGAGCATGCGGCGACGCCGTACGTCGACCTGTCCCGCGCCGAGTGGAGCGCCCTGCGCGACAAGACACCGCTGCCGCTGACCGCCGACGAGGTGGAGCGGCTGCGCGGGCTCGGGGACGTCATCGACCTCGACGAGGTACGGGACGTCTACCTGCCGCTCTCCCGGCTCCTCAACCTCTACGTCCAGGCCACCTCGGGGCTGCGCGGTGCCCTGAACACCTTTCTCGGAGACGCCGGAAACGGCCACGGCGAGCAGCGCGGCACCCCGTTCGTCATAGGCGTCGCGGGCAGTGTCGCCGTCGGCAAGTCCACCACCGCGCGCATCCTCCAGGCGCTGCTGGCCCGCTGGCCCGAGCACCCGCGCGTGGAGCTGGTGACCACGGACGGCTTCCTGCTGCCGATGAAGGAGCTCCGGGCCCGCGGCCTGATGTCGCGCAAGGGGTTCCCCGAGTCGTACGACCGGCGCGCCCTGACCCGTTTCGTCGCCGACATCAAGGCCGGCAAGGACGAGGTGACGGCACCCGTCTACTCGCACCTGATCTACGACATCGTGCCGGACCAGCGGCTCACCGTACGCCGTCCCGACATCCTGATCGTCGAGGGGCTGAACGTGCTGCAGCCCGCGATGCCCGGCAAGGACGGCCGGACCAGGGTCGGTCTCGCCGACTACTTCGACTTCAGCGTGTACGTGGACGCGCGCACCGAGGACATCGAGAGCTGGTACCTCGACCGGTTCCGGAAGCTGCGCGCTACGGCGTTCCAGAACCCGTTCTCGTACTTCCGCAAGTACACCCAGGTCTCCGAGGAGGAGGCCATGGAGTACGCGGCGACGATGTGGCGGACCATCAACAAGCCCAATCTGGTGGAGAATGTCGCGCCCACCCGGGGCCGTGCCACCCTGGTGCTGCGCAAGGGCCCGGACCACAAGGTCCAGCGGCTGTCCCTGCGCAAGCTCTGAACCCCACGGGAGTGGACACGTGCTGCATCTGCGCCTGATCGTCCCCGCCGACCGCACGGACGAGGTGGTGCACCTGGTGGAGAGCACTCTCGGAACGACGCATCTCGTCGTGCTGGCCGGGGCCGCCCGCGACCCGGCGGGAGACATGGTCCTGTGCGATGTGGCCCGTGAGGCGGGCGACGAGCTGATCTCCGCGCTGCGCCGCCTCGGGATCGACAAGTCCGGTTCGATCACCGTCGAGAACACGGACCTGACGCTCTCCGCACACGCCGACAAGGCGGAGGAGGACGCGCCGGGCGAGGGAGCGGACGCGGTGCTGTGGGAGGAGCTGACGGAGGCGACCCACGAGGAGTCGACGTTCAGCGTCACGTACGTGGCGTTCCTCGCCGTCGCGACGATGCTCGCCGCCTGCGGTGTGATGCTCGACAACGCGATCCTGATCGTGGGCGCGATGGCGGTCGGCCCCGAGTTCGGGCCGCTGGCCGGGATCTCCACCGCCCTGGTGCAGCGTGCTCCGCGACTGGCGCTGCGTTCGGCGTACGCGCTGATCGGCGGCTTCGCCATCGCGATGGTGCTGACGGCCGGGTTCGCCTGGCTGATGGACGCCTCCGGGCTGTTCACCCGCTCGATGATCGAGGCCGACCGTCCCAACACCGCGTTCATCTGGAAGCCCGACGCGATGTCGTTCGTGGTGGCCTTCCTGGCCGGGATCGCCGGAACGCTCTCGCTCACCTCGGCGAAGTCCGGGGCGCTGATCGGGGTCGCGATCTCGGTGACGACCGTGCCGGCCGCGGCCAACGCGGCGGTGGCGTTCAGCTACAGCGACTACGGCCAGATGTGGGGCTCCACGGCGCAACTGCTGGCGAACCTCGGCGGGATCGTGGTCGCGGGGACGCTGACCCTGCTGGTCCAGAAGGCCCTGTGGGCGGCACACCGCCGCCGGACGGGCCCGGTCGCGAGCCCGTCCGGCGATTAGGGCCGCCCCCTCCGGCGGATCAGGGTCGGACAGGCCCTGGTCCGCGCACGGACGACGGGGCTCGGCGTCAGTCCGCGCGCGCAGTGACCAGGCCCGATTCGTAGGCCGCGATGACCGCCTGGGCGCGGTCGCGGACGCCGAGCTTGCCGAAGATGCTGGTGATGTAGTTCTTGACCGTGGAGAGGCTGATGCCCAGGGCGCGGGAGATCTCGGTGTTGTCGAGGCCGGTGGCCATCAGGCGCCACACATCGACCTCGCGGGGGGTGAGTTCACCCGGGCCGGCCAGGCCGGTGGGGGCCGGCCGCGCATCGCTCGGTGCCCGTACGTGGGTGGAGATCAGCCTGGTGAGCAGGCGCGGCGCGACGACGGCCTCGCCGGCATGGACGGTGCGGATCGCCGCGCCGAGGTCCTCCGGGGAGCTGTCCTTCGGCAGGAACCCGTAGGCCCCGGCGCGCAGGGCACCCACGACGTACTCGTCGAGGTCGAAGGTGCTGAGGGCCAGGACCCGGCAGCCGGGCACGGTGGCGGCGATTTCCCCGGTCGCGCCGACCCCGTCGAGGACGGGCATCCGGATGTCCATCACCACGACGTCGGGGCGCAGTCGGCGGGCGAGGGTGACGGCCTGCGCGCCGTCCTCGGCCTCGCCGACCACCTCGAAGGACGGGTCGGGGGAGAGGATCAGCGACAGACCGCGCCGGACCAGCGGCTGGTCGTCCGCGATCAGCACCCTGATCCTCGGCGGCGTCGGCCCGGTCCCGTTCATCGGTGTGCTCCCTTGTGCTGGACGGCCGCTTCGGCCGCCTCGTCCGTGCTCAGGGGCAGGTCGGCCACCACGGCGAACCCCCCACCGGCCTGCGGGCCGGCGGTCAGGGTGCCGCCGTGCAGGGCGACGCGCTCGCGCATGCCGATCAGGCCGTAACCGCCCGAGCCCTCCGCCGACGCCCGCTCCCGCGGCGGTGCGCCCCCACCGTCGTCCCGCACCTCGACGGTGATCCGGTCCTGGTGGTACGTCAGCTGTACGGACGCGCGGGCGTCCCCCGCGTACTTGCGAGAGTTGGTGAGGGCCTCCTGGGCGATCCGGAACACCGTGAGGCCGACGGTCGGCGGCAGCGGACGCTGCGGCCCGTGCACGGCGAACCCGGTCGGCAGTCCGGCAAGGCGGGACTCGGCCACCAGCCGGTCGAGGTCTTCGATGCCGGGCTGGGGCAGCGACGGCGCGGACTCCGGTTCGTCGCCGGCCCGCAGCACATCGAGGAGCTGGCGCATCTCGCGCAGCGCGAGCCGCCCGGAGGACTCCAGGGTGACCAGGGCGTCCCGGACCACCTCCGGGCGGGCGAGGTTGGCCCGGGCTCCACCGGCCATCAGCTGCATGGTGGTGATGTGGTGGGCCACGATGTCGTGCAACTCCCTTGCGATGCGGCGGCGTTCGTCGGCCACCGCGCGGTCGGCAAGGAGTCTGCGGTTGGCCGCCACCTCCCGCTGCCAGCGGTTGACCGCCATGGCGGTGCCGACGACGATCATGGTGGAGAGGGGCGGGGTGATGGCCTCCTGCCAGGGCGGGATCCGGCCGTTGCTCTGGCTCAGCAGTGTCAGCGACATCGTCGCGACAGTCGCGACCGCCGTAACCCGCCCGGGGCAGGCCCTGGCGACCGTGTACAGGGCGACCACCAGGACGGCACCGAAGTGGCTGGGCAGCGGGACGGTCAGGGTGGCCGTCGCGTCGAGTGCCAGTACGGCGGCGAGCGCCGCCACCGGGTGGCTTCGCCTGGCGAGCAGCGGTACGGCCGCCAGGGCGAGGAGGAGGAACCCGGCCACGCTCACGTCGTGCCGGCCGTCGGGGTCGTCGAAGAACACGTAGCTGAGCAGGTTCATCGCGCAGGCCCCGCCGGTCACGAGTGCGTCGTTACGGGTCCACGGCGGCTCGGCGCTGTCGATGTGCTGCGGCTCCCGGGCACCGTCGGGCCCGATGTGTCGGCTCCTGGCCATGTCTGTTCCCCCTGTGTCCGGCCCCCGGGGACAGAGTTGCACAGCACCGGCCGCGGCAGTCGCAGGCCCTTGACCAGGACTAGGACCAGGGTCCTGGTCGCGGGCCGGGGAAGGGCCCGGGTCCCTGGTCCGGATCATCCGCTGCCACGACGCCCGCCGCCTCTCACGGTGATGGTCTGGAGAGCGGTGCCGGGAGCCCCCGGCAGACGTCCGCATTCAAGTCCGCCCGCCGGAGGACCTCGTGATCCGTGCCCTGACCGGATATTCCACCAGACACCCGTGGAAGGTCATCGCCCTCTGGGCGGTGCTGGGTGTCGTGCTGAGCGCCCTGGCCCCGACCCTGATCGGCCGCGTCACCCAGCACCGGACCGGGGACTTCCTGCCGCGCAGCTACGACTCGGCCGCCGCGCTTCAGATCGCCCAGGAACAGTTCGGGGTGAACCCCGACGCCACCACGGTGACGATGCTGGTCGCCCGGTCCGACGGCAAGGCCCTCGGCGCCGCCGACCGGAAGCGGGTCGAGGCCGAGGCGGCGAAGCTGGCGCAGCGCCGGGTGATCATGCCCAGGGAAGACGACATGCCGCGGTTCCTGGTCCCGGACCGCTCCCAGACGCCCGAGATCGCCCCGGCGATGACGGCGCCCGACCGGAGTTTCGAACTGCTCTCCGTCCAGCTGACGGGGAATCCCACGGACAAGGGGGTCCAGGGCGTCTACCGGACCTTCCGGGACGCCGCCCGGACACAGTTCTCCGAGGCGGGGATGCGCACCGGTTTCACCGGGAGTCTCGCCGACACCGTCGACACCACCGACGCCCACGAGACCGCCGCGACGGTCGGGAGCGCCCTCGTCATGGGGCTCATCGTCCTGCTCAACGTGCTGGTGTTCCGCAGTGCACTGGCGGCCCTGCTGCCGCTGCTCGCGGTCGCCGTCATCGGCGGCGTGGCGGCGGGAGCCGTGGCGGGTGCCGCGATACTCACCGGGCGCAAGCTCGACGCGGGCACCCCGGGGCTGATCAACGTGGTCCTGCTCGGCATCGGCATCGACTACCTGCTGTTCCTGCTGTTCCGCTTCCGCGAGCAACTGCGCGACCGGCCCGAACAGTCCGCCCGCGAGGCGGCCGAGGAGGTCTCCGGCCGGGTGGGCGCCGCGATCACCTCGGCGGCGCTGACCATCGTGGCCGCTTTCGCCACGCTGGGCCTGGCGACCTTCGGGCAGTTCCGCTCGCTGGGCCCCGCGATCGCCGTCGCGGTCCTGGTGATGCTGCTCGGCAGCCTCACCCTGCTGCCGGCGCTGCTCGCGGCCGCCGGGCGCAAGATGTTCTGGCCCTCCAAAACCCTTCGCCACAAGCCGAGCGAAGGCCGTGCCGCCCGCCTCGGCACGCTGGTCACGCGACGGCCGCTGACGATGCTGACGGCCTCCGTCGCCCTGCTCGCCGCGCTGGCCGCCGGGTTGACCGGCATCCGCATGGACTACGGCCGGGGCGACTCCGGCGACCGTACCCCCGCCGCGACCACCGCGGCCGAGATCTCCCGCACCCTGCCGGCCGGAGTGTCGGACCCGACGAGCGTCTTCGTCACCGCCAAGGACGGCGGCACCCTCACCACCGACCGACTGGGCGGCCTCTCCCGGGCACTCACCCAGGTCGACGGCATGGGCAAGGTCGCACCGACGGTCCTGAACAAGGACCGCCGTGCCGCCCGGATCGACCTCTACCCGATCGCGGACCCTCAGAGCCAACAGGCCCGCGACCTGGCCTCCGGACCGATCCGGGACGCCGTCGCCCAGCACACGCCCGCCGGGACGACGGCACATGTGGGCGGGACGGCGGCGATCTTCGCCGACGTCGCGACTGCCGTCGACCACGACCTGAAGATCGTGTTCCCGGTCGCGGCCGCGCTGATCGCGCTGATTCTCCTGCTGCTCCTGCGCAGCCTGCTCGCACCGGTGGTCCTGATGCTCTCCGTCGGGCTCGGCTTCGCCGCAACCCTCGGCGCCGCCACGCTGCTCTTCCAGCACGCCCTCGGCGAACCGGGCGTCGACTTCACCCTGCCACTGGTGCTGTTCCTGTTCGTCGTGGCACTGGGCACCGACTACAACATCCTGGTCACCGACCGGATCCGGGAGGAGATGCAGCGACCGGGCCCGGCCCGCGCCGCCGTGGCCCGCGCGGTACGGCACACGACACCGGCCATCGCGACGGCCGGGCTGGTGCTGGCCGGCTCCTTCGCCACGCTCGCCACGACCCCGGGAAACGAACAGATCGCCTTCGCGATGACGCTCGGCATCATGCTCTCCGCGCTCGTCCTCTCGCTGGTGCTGGTCCCCGCCCTTGCCACGCTCCTCGGCCGGAGCCTCTGGTGGCCGGTCCGCCCGCGGCCCGCCGCGGGCGGCCGCCCGCAGGACCGCGCCACCGCACCTGCGCCGGAACCCGACCAGGTCACGGCGCACTGAGGCCTGGACGACCGGAGTGCCTCAGGGGTACCCGAGCCCGGTGACAGCGGCGCGCGCCGGGCCGTCCGGGTTCCTCGGGTGAAGCGCTTCGGTCCGGTGGTGCGCTTCGGTCCGGTGGACCGGACGGAGCGCGGCGGCCCGCACCGCCGTCCACCGGACGGCGGTGCGCGCATGCCCTACCCCAGCGCGGACTTCACCACATCGGCCAGCCGCTCGGCGACCGCCCGCGCCTGCTCGATGTCGGACGCCTCGACCATGACCCGCACCAGCGGCTCCGTACCCGACTGGCGCAGCAGTACGCGTCCGGTGGAGCCCAGCTCGCGCTCGGCCTCGGCCACGGCCGCGGCGACGTCCGGGGAGGTCCCGACCCGGGACTTGTCGACGTCGCGGACGTTGATCAGCAGCTGCGGCAGCCGCTGCATGACCCCGGCCAGATCGGCGAGCGTACGGCCGGTGGCCGCGACCCGGGCCGCCAGCAGCAGGCCGGTCAGCGTGCCGTCGCCGGTCGTGGCGTGGTCCAGGACGATGACATGGCCGGACTGCTCGCCGCCCAGCGCGTAGCCCTCGGCCTTCATCGACTCCAGTACGTAGCGGTCGCCGACGGCGGTCTGGACGAGCTGGATGCCCTCGCGCTCCATCGCGATCTTGAAGCCGAGGTTGGACATCACGGTGCCGACCACGGTGTCCTTGCGCAGCTGTCCGGCCTCGCGCATGGCGAGGGCGAGGACGGCCAGGATCTGGTCGCCGTCGACCTCCTCGCCGGTGGCGTCCACGGCCAGGCAGCGGTCGGCGTCGCCGTCGTGCGCGATGCCGAAGTCGGCGCCGTGCTCGACGACGGCGGCCTTCAGCGGCTCCAGATGGGTGGAGCCGCAACCGTCGTTGATGTTCAGGCCGTTCGGGTCCGCGCCGATCGTGATCACCTCGGCGCCGGCCCGCGCGAAGGCCTCGGGCGAGACCCGGGCGGCCGCGCCGTGCGCCTCGTCGAGCACCACCTTCAGCCCGTCGAGCCGGTTCGGCAGGACCGCGACGAGGTGGGCCACGTAACGGTCGAAGCCCTCCGCGTACTCGGTGACGCGCCCCACACCGGCGCCGGTCGGGCGCTCCCACGGCTCACCGGTGCGGTGCTGCTGGTAGATCGACTCGATCCGGTCCTCCAGCTCGTCGGAGAGCTTGTGACCGCCGCGGGCGATGAACTTGACACCGTTGTCCGGCATGGAGTTGTGGCTCGCGGAGAGCATCACACCGAGGTCGGCACCGAGCGCACCGGTGAGATACGCCACCGCCGGGGTGGGCAGCACACCGACGCGCAGGACGTCCACACCCGCGCTGGCGAGACCGGCCACCACGGCGGCCTCCAGGAACTCTCCGGACGCGCGTGGGTCGCGGCCCACCACGGCTGTCGGCCTGGTTCCGTCGAGGGTGCTCCCCTCGGCGAGAACATGCGCCGCAGCGACCGAGAGACCGAGCGCCAGCTCGGCCGTCAGATCCGCATTGGCGACACCGCGCACACCGTCCGTGCCGAAGAGTCGTCCCACTGGTGTCCTCCGAAGATGCTCCGAAACCGCAAAACCAAATCAACCAAAGCAACGCAACAAGCCTATGAACGTCTTATGCCGTTATACGCCCGAGGGTGCCGATAAACGAACGCCCCGGCCAGCACGAGGTGTGCCGCCGGGGCGAACGTGTAAAGCAGATGAGCAGGCGGTTTAGCGCTTGCTGTACTGCGGGGCCTTGCGGGCCTTCTTGAGACCGGCCTTCTTGCGCTCGACCGCACGGTCGTCACGGGAGAGGAAGCCGGCCTTCTTCAGCGGGGCGCGGTTGTTGTCCACGTCCGCCTCGTTCAGCGCACGGGCCACGCCGAGACGCAGGGCGCCGGCCTGACCCGAGACGCCGCCACCCGAGATGCGGGCGATGACGTCGTAGCGGTTGTCGAGTTCGAGCACCTTGAAGGGCTCGTTGACTTCCTGCTGGTGCACCTTGTTGGGGAAGTAGTCCTCAAGGGTGCGACCGTTGATCTTCCACTTGCCGGTGCCCGGAACGATCCGGACGCGGGCAATGGCGTTCTTCCGACGGCCAAGGCCGGCGGCGGGCTGCGGGTCGCCGAAGCGGGACGCCAGCGACTCGCTGGCGTACTCGCCCTCGACGGGAACCTCGGACTCGAAGGTGGTCACCTCGGCGAAGACCTCTTCGCCCTCGGTGCCCTCGACGGGGTTCTCAACAGTGGTCTCGGCCACGATTCTCCTCAGATCTTTCTTTTGGTCTTAGGGGGAGGCCGGAACTACTGCGCGACCTGGGTGATCTCGAACGGGACCGGCTGCTGAGCAGCGTGCGGGTGCTGGTCGCCCGCGTAGACCTTGAGCTTCGAGAGCATCTGACGGCCCAGGCTGTTCTTGGGGATCATGCCCTTGATGGCCTTCTCGACGGCCTTCTCGGGGCTCTTGGCGAGCAGCTCGTCGTAACGGACGGAGCGCAGACCACCCGGGAACCCGGAGTGGCGGTACGCCATCTTCTGGGTCTTCTTGTTGCCGGAGAGGTGAACCTTCTCGGCGTTGATGATGATGACGAAGTCGCCCATGTCCATGTGGGGGGCGTAGATCGCCTTGTGCTTGCCGCGGAGGAGGTTCGCAGCCGTGGTGGCCAGACGACCCAGGACGATGTCCTGCGCGTCAATGATGTGCCACTGGCGCGTCACATCGCCGGGCTTGGGGCTGTACGTACGCACGGTCGTAGCCTTCGCTTCTTCAGTGAGTGGGTCCTGACAAGGCCACCCGGACGATCACACCAGCCTTGGCGGCGCTGCGGGGACGCAACCCGAGTGCCTGCCGCTGGTCATCGGCCCGGTGGACCGGCGTAAGGGCCCCTCGCGTGAGAACGACCAAGCCAATACGCATAACAAACCAGAAGAATACCGTCGCTCCCCTGCACGGGTCAAAACAGCCCCGGAACCCCTGCCCTGGCGGGGGTTCCGGGCCGTCTTCCCACCGGTCTACCGCGCCCGCTTCACCCTCCGCTCGTCCCACACCGGCTCCGCCGTCTCGCGTACGACGCCGTCCGAGCCGAACACCAGATAGCGGTCGAAGGACTTCGCGAACCACCGGTCGTGCGTGACGGCCAGCACCGTTCCCTCGTACACCTCCAGACCGTCCTGCAGCGCCTCCGCCGACTCCAGGTCCAGGTTGTCCGTCGGCTCGTCCAACAGCAGCGCGGTCGTGCCGGCCAGCTCCAGGAGCAGGATCTGGAACCGCGCCTGCTGCCCGCCGGACAGCTTCTCGAAGGGCTGGTCGCCCTGGCGCTCCAGCTCGTAGCGGCGCAGCACGGACATCGCCCCTCCGCGGTCCTTGGCGTGCTCGGTCCACAGGATCTCGACGAGGGTGTGCCCGAGCAGCTCCGGATGGGCGTGGGTCTGCGCGAAGTGCCCCGGTACGACCCGTGCCCCGAGTTTCCACTCCCCGGTGTGCGCGACCTGCTCGCCCGCGAGGAGCCGCAGGAAGTGCGACTTCCCCGATCCGTTCGAGCCGAGGACGGCAACCCGTTCCCCGTAGAAGATCTCCAGGTCGAACGGCTTCATCAGCCCGGTCAGCTCAAGGTTCTTGCAGGTCACCGCGCGTACCCCGGTCCGGCCGCCGCGCAGCCGCATCTTGATGTCCTGCTCGCGCGGCGGCTCCGGCGGCGGGCCCGCGTCCTCGAACTTCTTGAAGCGGGTCTGCATCGCCCGGTAGCGGGACGCCATGTCGGGGCTGATCGCCGCCTGCTGCCGCAGCCGGTGGACCAGCGCCTTCAGCCGGGCGTGCTCCTCCTCCCAGCGCCGCAGCAACTCCTCGAACCGGGCGAACCGGTCCTTGCGGGCCTGGTGGTACGTGTCGAAGCCGGCTCCGTGCACCCACACGTCGCTGCCCGCCGGGCTCGGCTCCACGCTGACGATCTTCTCGGCGGCCCTGGACAGCAGCTCGCGGTCGTGGGAGACGAAGAGGACCGTCTTACGGGTCTCCTTGAGCCTGTCCTCCAGCCACCGCTTGCCCGGCACGTCGAGATAGTTGTCCGGCTCGTCCAGCAGCAGCACCTCGTCGGGGCCGCGCAGCAGCGCCTCCAGCACCAGGCGTTTCTGTTCACCGCCGGAGAGGGTGCGCACCTCGCGCCACTGCGCCTTCTCGTACGGGACGCCGAGCGCGGCCATGGTGCACATGTCCCAGACGGTCTCGGCCTCGTACCCGCGGGCTTCCGCCCAGTCGCTCAGGGCCTGCGCGTACTTCATCTGCGCGGCCTCGTCGTCGACGGTGAGGATCAGCTCCTCGGCCCGGTCGACCGCCAGGGCCGCCTCCCTGATGCGCGGCTGGGACACGGAGACGAGCAGGTCCCGGACCGAGCGTTCGTCCCGCACGGAGCCCACGAACTGCGGCATCACCCCGAGCCCGCCGCTCACCGAGACGGAGCCGCCGTGCGGCTGGAGGTCCCCGGCGAGCAGCCTCAGCAGCGTCGTCTTCCCGGCACCGTTGGCCCCCACGAGGGCGACCACGGCCCCGTCCGCCACCCGGAACGAAGCATCGCCGAGCAGCACCCGCCCGTCCGGTAGGTAGTACTCCAGGTGGCCCGCTTCAAGATGTCCCATGCACAGCATTGTCACGGCCCGCGAAGCCCTGGCCCAACCGGTTTATGTCTCCTCTAGGATCGCGGCATGAGCTTTGGGCAAGGGGGGCCCTCGTGGGGGCCCGGGGGCACACGGACTCCGGACTGGGCAGCGCTGGCCGACGAGTCCGCCGCGCGCAACCGACGCAAGAAGTGGCTGCTGATCGGCGGCGGCGTGCTCGCCACCGCGGCGATCGGCGCGATCGTGGCCACGGCGGTCATCTCGACCAACAAGAACAACAACTCCGGCAAGAACGCGAGCGAACTGCCCGCGCCGAGCGACCTGCCGAACGACACCGCCGAGCCCGAGCCGTCGTTCTCCTCGGTGGCGCCGCCGCCCCCGCCGGACCCGAAGGACTACATCTCCGACGCGAAGAAGGACCGGGCGCCGATCACCGTCGACGCGTTCTTCCCCGGGAAGAAGCTGACGATGGGCAACCGCGTCTACGTCAAGGGCGCGACGCAGCAGACGAAGAACTGCGCCGCGACCACCAAGGGCGCCCTCGGCTCGATCCTCGTGAACAACGGCTGCGAGCAGGTCGTCCGGGCCACGTACAGCAAGGACGGCGTCGCCGTCACCGTCGGCCTCGCGGTCTTCCGGACGGAAGCACAGGCCAAGAAGGCGGCCCGGCAGGCCAGCGGCAGCATCGCCACGCTGAGCGGCCAGGGCGTACCGGCCTTCTGCCCGCCGGGATCGGTCTGCCGCCGTACCGCCAACTCCTACGGCCGTTACGCCTACTTCGCCATCAGCGGGTTCACCAGCGGCAAGAGCGTCACCACGGCCGACAAGAACGTCTACGCCACCGGTGACGACCTGACGAACTTCACGTTCCGTCAGATCCGCCACCGCGGCGAGCTCCAGGCCTCGGCCGCGGCCACCGCGCAGACCGGCTGACGGACCCCGGGAATCCTGTGCGCCGTCCGTTCCTGCTCACCCTTCCCCGCGTACTGCGCCACAGCGCCGTCATCGGCGCCGACCTGCCACCGGACGAGGCCGTGGCCGTCGACGCGCCGGACCCCGCGCTCCGGGACGCCCTGGCCTCGGCCGCCGACGGCGACCACGGCCCCGCCCGGGAACTGCTCGCCGCGACCCGCGAGCACACGCAGTGGGAGCTGAGGGACGGCTACGCGACACGGCTCGCCGGGGCCGCCCTGCACAACCCCGGCTGGCTGGACGCCTGGCAGGCCGAGTCCCCCGAGGACCCGGACGCGGCCCTGGTCGGGGCGGACCTCCGCATCCACCGGGCCTGGGAACTGCGCACCGCGGAAGGGGCCCGGCAGGTCCCGCCCGACCAGTTCCGGGCCTTCTTCGCGCTGCTGGAGGACGCCGCACCGGTGATCGGCCGGGCGGCCGAACTCAACCCCGCCGACCCCGTGCCCTGGCGCATCGCCCTGACCCACGCGCTGGGCAGCCAGGCCCCCCGCGAGGTCTTCGACGACTACTGGTCACAGGCCCTGGCCCGCGATCCGCACCACTACGGATGCCACACCGCCGCCCTCACGTACCTCAGCGCGAAGTGGCACGGCTCGCACGCGGAGATGTTCGACTTCGCCGAGCGCGCGGCCGACACCGCACCGCCCGGTTCGAGGCTGCACGCGCTCCCCCTGTTCGCGGCGCTGGAGTACGTGATCCTGTCCCCCGGCGCACCGCCCGGCCCCGACCCGTACGCGCCCCGCGTCGCAGCCGCGCTCACCCGCGCCCTGGACCTGTCGGCGGACTACGGACCGGGCAGCCGGGAGGCGGCCGGCTTCCGCAACTGCCTGGCCCTGATGCTGCTGCGCTCGGAGCGCTGGGACGAGGCGCTGGACGCCTTCCGCGACATCGGCACCCATGCCACCAGGCTCCCCTGGGCGTACTTCGGTGACGACCCGCGTCAGGAGTTCCTCGACACCCGTTCCGGCACCCGTATCCAACTGGCGTCGCTGACCCCTTTCTTCGGCCGTCCGCCGCGACCCCGCACCGCACCGGCGACCGTCCCGGTCCAGGCAGCCGGCACCCCGTGCGCGGTCGCGATAGCGGCGGCCCGCCCGGCGGACGTGGCACAGGCGGCGCTGATGTGCGGCGTCTCGCTCCGCACCGCCCCCGCGACCGACACGCACACCTATGTCGAGGCCGTCGCCGAGGCCCGCCCCGCCAAGCGCTCGGTCCTGTCCACGGAGGACCCGCTGACCACGGCGGCCGACAACTTCACCACCGGCGAGAAGTGGCCCACGCTGGTGCTGCGCCGCACCCCCGAACGCTGCGGGCTCACGCTGTTCCTCAAGGGCAGGCCGCTGGCCGCCCACGAGTGGAACACCACGTCCCCGGCCCCCGACCACGCCGCGGTCACCGCCACGGCCGAGGCCCTGGCCCGCACCTTCGCCCTCGCGGACCCGCGCCCGCTGACGCACATTCTCCGCTCCACCGGCAACCCGCCCCGCCATCAGTCGGACCTGCTGGCGGCCCTGGACCTGCCCCCGCTCCCGCCGGGCTTCGGCGAGCGCCCGGACGTCCTGGACACCCTGCCGGGCGCCCGGGTACTCACCCGGCGGGGCCTGCTGGCCGGCCTGCGCACCACGATGACCATCCAGGACGGCGAACACCCGGCGGCCCCGGACGCGTACCGGCCCCGCCGGCCGCGCTGGTGGCTGCTGCGCGCGCTGCTCCTGCTGCTGTTCGCGGCGGCCGCGGTGCACGGCTGGGCGGCGCCCGACATCACCCCGGCCCTCGCGACGGCGTACACGCTCGCGGCCCTGTCCCCGGCGGCCGGGCTGACCCGCGCCTGGCGGCAGCGGCGGGCGTACACCGCCACGGCGGCTGCGACCCGGGAGTAGCCGCGTCAGCTGCAGCCGCCCCCGGGGAGCCTGCGCACATTGCGTGCCTCCACGGCGCGGGTCGCCAGCAACTCGTCGGCGGGATAGGCCACTTCCTCCAGAGTCAGACCGTGCGGGCGCACCACGTGCACCCCGGGGTCCCGCACCCGGGCCGCGAGCACCTGGGCCGGCCACTCGGCCGGACGGCGCCCGTCCCCGACGAAGAGCGCCGCGCCGATCAGCGCGCGGACCATGTTGTGGCAGAACGCGTCCGCCTGCACGGTCGCCGTCATGATCCCGCTCGCCCCGTCCCGTACCCAGCTCAGCTTCTGCAGCGTACGGATGGTCGTCGCGCCCTCGCGCTTCTTGCAGTACGCGGCGAAGTCGTGCTCCCCGACCATCCGGGCGGCCGCCTCGTTCATGGCGTCCACGTCCAACGGCCGGTCGTGCCACAGCACATGACCGCGCAACAGCGGATCCACCCCGCCGGGGCGGTCGGCGACGCGGTAGGCGTAACGACGCCACAGCGCCGAGAACCGCGCGTTGAACCCTTCGGGCGCCGGCGCGATCCGCCAGATCCGTACGTCGGGCGCCATCCGCCCGGCCATCCGCCGCAGCAGCTTGTCCCCGTGCTCGGCCCACACCTCGTCCGGCAGATCGACATGCGCGACCTGGCCCCGGGCGTGCACCCCGGCATCGGTCCGCCCGGCGACCGTCAGGTCGTAAGTCCGCGAGGACCTCGTCACGGTCCGCAGCGCGTCCTCGATCTCCCCCTGGACGGTCCGCCTGGAGGTCTGCTTCGCCCAGCCCGAGAAGTCCTTGCCGTCGTACGCCAGGTCCAGCCGCACCCGTACGAAGCCGGGCTCCACTTCGTCACTCACCCAAGGGTCCTTTTCCGCAGCTACTCGCAGGTACATACGGAACGGGCCCGCACCGCCCCGAGGGGTGATGCGGGCCCGTCCAGTGGTCTCAGAACGCTCAGGCGTCCTTGGACTCGGCGTCGTCGGCCGGCTTGGCGTCCTCGACGGCCTCGGCCGGAGCCTCGTCCTTCTTGAGGGCGTCTTCCTTGACCGCACGCTTCGTGGCGGCCTCGGCCTCACCGGTGGCCTGCTGGGCCACGGTCAGCGCCTCGACCAGCTCGATGACCGCCATCGGGGCGTTGTCGCCACGACGGTTGCCGATCTTGGTGATGCGGGTGTAACCACCGGGGCGGTTCTCGTACCGCGGGGCGATCTCGGTGAAGAGCGTGTGCACGACGCCCTTGTCCGTGATCGACTGCAGCACCAGGCGACGGTTGTGGATGTCGCCCTTCTTCGCCTTGGTGATGAAACGCTCGGCGACCGGACGCAGGCGACGGGCCTTGGCCTCGGTCGTGGTGATGCGGCCGTGCTCGAACAGCGACTTCGCGAGGTTGTTGAGAAGCAGCTTCTCGTGCGCGGCGCTGCCGCCCAGACGGGCACCCTTGGCGGGCTTCGGCATGGTTTTTCTCCTTGTGTGCTGCACCGGCCGTATCAGGTACCGGTGTCAGTTCCCGTGCGGCGGACGCCACACGGAAGATCAAGAGACCGCCGGGCGGGTCAGGCCCGTCCGGCGATCGAGGGCAATGCCTCACCCCGGCCCGGGGCACCCGCAGAACCGGGCACCCCAGCCGGAGGCGGATCAGTACTGCTCGGTCTCCACGAAACCGGCGTCCGCGTCGTCGTCGGCGCCGAAGGCGTCGGCCGCGGCCGTCGGGTCGAATCCGGGCGGGCTGTCCTTGAGCGCCAGGCCCATGCCGGCCAGCTTCGCCTTGACCTCGTCGATCGACTTCGCACCGAAGTTGCGGATGTCGAGCAGGTCGGCCTCGGAACGAGCCACGAGCTCACCCACGGAGTGGATGCCCTCGCGCTTGAGGCAGTTGTACGAACGGACCGTGAGCTCCAGCTCCTCGATCGGCAGCGCCAGATCGGCGGCGAGCGCGGCGTCCGTCGGGGACGGGCCCATGTCGATGCCCTCGGCGTCGATGTTGAGCTCGCGCGCCAGACCGAACAGCTCGACCAGGGTCTTACCGGCCGAAGCCATGGCGTCACGGGGACGCATGGCCTGCTTGGTCTCGACGTCGACGATCAGCTTGTCGAAGTCGGTGCGCTGCTCGACACGGGTCGCCTCGACCTTGTACGTGACCTTGAGCACCGGCGAGTAGATGGAGTCGACCGGGATACGGCCGATCTCCTGGCCCACCTGCTTGTTCTGGACGGCGGAGACGTAGCCGCGACCGCGCTCGACGGTCAGCTCCATCTCCAGCTTGCCCTTGCCGTTGAGCGTGGCCAGGACCAGGTCCGGGTTGTGGACCTCGACACCGGCCGGCGGGGCGATGTCAGCAGCGGTGACCAGGCCGGGACCCTGCTTGCGCAGGTACATCACGACCGGCTCGTCGTGCTCCGAGGAGACGACCAGCTGCTTGATGTTGAGGATGAGGTCGGTGACGTCCTCCTTGACGCCCGGCACGGTGGTGAACTCGTGCAGGACACCGTCGATCCGGATGCTGGTGACAGCAGCGCCGGGGATCGAGGAGAGGAGCGTACGGCGGAGAGAGTTGCCGAGGGTGTAGCCGAAGCCCGGCTCCAGCGGCTCGATGACGAACCGGGAGCGGAACTCGTCAACGACCTCTTCGGTCAGCGACGGACGCTGAGCGATAAGCATGTTGCGTTCCTTCAGTCGTGGGCGCCCACTATTTGACGCCCCCAGATACTGACAAGGGTACGGGCGGCACGACCCGAAGGAGCCGTACCGCCCGGACCCACGAGCTACTACTTGGAGTAGAGCTCGACGATCAGCTGCTCCTGCACCTGGGTGTCGATCACCTGGCGCTCGGGCAGGGAGTGCACGAGGATCCGCATCGTCGACGGCACGGCTTCGAGCCACGCCGGTACGGTGCGCTCGCCGGCCTCGGCCTGGGCCACCTGGAAGGGGGTCAGGGCCTTGGACTTCTGACGAACCTCGATGACGTCGTTCACGGCGACGCGGGCCGACGGAATGTCGGTCTTCGTGCCGTTCACGGCAATGTGTCCGTGACGCACCAACTGACGGGCGTGGTCGCGGGACTTGGCGAAGCCTGCCCGGTAGACCACGTTGTCGAGGCGGGTCTCAAGGATGCGCAGAAGGTTCTCACCGGTCTTGCCGGTCTTCTGGTTCGCTTCCTTGTAGTAGTTCACGAACTGCCGTTCAAGAACACCGTAGATCCGCGAGCACTTCTGCTTCTCACGAAGCTGAAGAAGGTACTCGCTGTCCTTGGTGCGCCCGCGTCCGTGCTCACCCGGGGGGTAAGGACGGATCTCGATCGGGCACTTCGCGCTCTCGCACTTGCTGCCCTTGAGGAACAGCTTCTGCTTCTCCCGACGGCAACGCTTGCAGTCGGCCCCGGTGTATCGCGCCATTTTCCAGTTGTCTCCGTTGCTTCAGACGGAATCAGACGCGGCGACGCTTGGGCGGCCGGCATCCGTTGTGCGGAGTGGGGGTGACGTCCTGGATCGAACCGACCTCCAGGCCGGTGGCCTGGAGCGAACGGATCGCGGTCTCGCGGCCGGAGCCCGGACCCTTGACGAAGACGTCAACCTTGCGCATGCCGTGCTCCTGCGCGCGGCGGGCGGCCGACTCGGCGGCCATCTGCGCGGCGAAGGGGGTGGACTTGCGCGAGCCCTTGAAGCCGACGTGGCCGGCGGAGGCCCAGGAGATCACATTGCCCGAGGGGTCCGTGATCGAGACGATCGTGTTGTTGAACGTGCTCTTGATGTGCGCGTGGCCGTGAGCGACGTTCTTCTTTTCCTTGCGACGCACCTTCTTGGCTGCGCCCTGACGACCCTTGGGGGGCATGTCTTGACTCCAGATGGAGAGGGGAGGTGATCGGTCCTACAGCGAAGACCGCTGGTTGCTGCGGATGACCGGTGGCCCGGACGCCCGCAGTGCGTCCGCTGAGGACTACTTCTTGCCCGGCTTCTTCTTACCGGCGATCGCGCGACGCGGGCCCTTGCGGGTACGAGCGTTCGTGCTGGTGCGCTGGCCGTGGACCGGCAGACCGCGGCGGTGACGCAGGCCCTGGTAGCAGCCGATCTCGACCTTGCGGCGGATGTCGGCCTGGATCTCGCGACGGAGGTCACCCTCGGTGCGGAGGTTGGCGTCCACGTACTCGCGGATCTTGACCAGGTCCTCTTCGGCCAGGTCGCGAACGCGGGTGTTGGGGTTCACGCCAGTGGTGGCGAGAATCTCCTTGGACCGGGTGCGCCCGATACCGAAGACGTAGGTGAGGGCAACCTCCACGCGCTTTTCGCGCGGGATGTCAACACCTGAAACGCGTGCCATTCAATGGCTCCAGTTGTTAATTCGGGGGTCTTCCGCAGTGCCGCTCCCGATCGCCGACCTCTCGTGACGAGAGGTGGTACGCCCGGGTCCCCGGCCCCCACCGGAGGTGTCGTCAGCCGAAGCTTGGACGGGCTCTGCGTATGTACGTTTTACGTGCGTCGCGCGAAGTGCTGCGAGATGCAGGGGGTCGTGCGTCAGCCCTGGCGCTGCTTGTGGCGCAGGTTGTCGCAGATGACCATGACCCGACCGTGACGGCGGATCACCTTGCACTTGTCGCAGATCTTCTTGACGCTCGGCTTGACCTTCATGGGATGTCAGGTTCTCCGGGTCAGTGCCGTCACCGCGCGAAAGCGGGGTGGAGGCAAGATCTACTTGTAGCGGTAGACGATCCGGCCACGCGTCAGGTCGTACGGGGAGAGCTCCACGACAACCCGGTCATCCGGAAGGATTCGGATGTAGTGCATCCGCATCTTGCCGCTGATGTGCGCGAGGACCTTGTGACCGTTCTGGAGTTCCACCTTGAACATGGCGTTCGGGAGGGACTCGATCACGGTGCCCTCAATTTCGATGGCACCTTGCTTCTTGGCCACGCTTCGCCTTTCGAATCGGCTACCTTGATCGACTTTCGGCATCGCATGCGGACACACTGATGCACGACAGCCGACGAGTCAGTCTACGTCAGCGGACCTCAAAAGACGAATCCGTCAAGTTTGCCCACCCGAGGAGATCCTTAGACCTGCGCAAGCAGGTCAAATCACCCGGCCCCATCAGCCCAGCACAGGCTTCGGCCGGCTGCGCCGGGCTCCGCCCGGCGGCGTGCCGCTCAGCCCAGCGGATCCGGCGCCGCCTCGATCCCGACCCCTCCTTCACGCAGCCCTCGCGGGTTCGGCGCCGGAGCGCCTCACAGGCTTCGGCCGGCTGCGCCGGGCTCCGCCCGGCGGCGTGCCGCTCAGCCCAGCGGATCCGGCGCCGCCTCGATCCCGTACTGCGCCAGCTTCGCCCGGCCGCAGTCGGGGGCGGTCAGGACCAGGGGGCCCTGCTCGGTGAGGGCGATCGAGTGCTCCCAGTGGGAGGACCAGGTGCCGTCCGTCGTGATGACGGTCCAGTCGTCCTGGAGCACCTCGGTCTGCGCCGTACCGAGCGAGACCATCGGCTCGATGGCCAGGCAGACGCCGGGAACGAGCTTGATGCCCTTGCCGCGCTTGCGGGCGACATAGTTCAGCAGGTGCGGGTCCATGTGCATCTCGGTGCCGATGCCGTGGCCGCCGTAGTCCTCGATGATCCCGTACTTGCCGGTGGCGGGGCGGGGCTGGCGGCGGATGTAGGACTCGATCGCCTTCGAGATGTCGACGAGGCGGTTGTTCACCTTCATCGCGGCGATACCGGCCCACATGGACTCCTCGGTCACCCGGGAGAGCTCGACCAGCTCCGGAGCGTGTCCGGTACCCACGAAGGCCGTGTACGCGGCGTCGCCGTGCCAGCCGTCGACGATCGCGCCGGCGTCGATGGAGATGATGTCGCCGTCCTTGAGGACGGTCTTGTCGTCCGGGATGCCGTGGACGACGACCTCGTTGACCGAGGTGCAGATGGTCGCGGGGAACCCGCCGTAGCCGAGGAAGTTCGACTTCGCACCGTGATCGGCGATCACCTTGCGGGCGACCTGGTCCAGGTCGAGCGTGGTGGCGCCGGGCACCGCCGCCTCACGGGTGGCCGCGTGAATGGCAGCGACCACCAGCCCCGCCTCGCGCATCTTCGCGATCTGCTCGGGGGTCTTGATCTGCACCATTGCGCGGCGCCTCTCTGCATCGGACTGCATCGAACGGTGATGTCTGCGGCGTACTCGAACAACGATACGGCGCAAGCAGTCGGCCGCGGCGCCCATGGACGCCGCGGCCGACTGCACAAGTACTGCGGGTGTTTCGCTCAGCCCTTGGCGGACTTGAGAGCCTCCATCGCCCGCTCGGTCACATCGGTGACCTTGCCGAGCGCGGAGATGGTGACCACCAGGTTCTGAGCCCGGTAGTAATCGATGATCGGCTCGGTCTGCGTGTGGTAGACCTCCAGCCGGGTACGAACCGTGTCCTCGGTGTCGTCGTCGCGCTGGTACAGCTCGCCGCCGCAGACGTCGCAGACGCCCTCGGCCTGCGGCGGGTTGTACGTCACGTGGAAGACGTGCGAGCCGTCGTTCCGGCAGATCCGGCGGCCGGCGATGCGCTTGACCACCTCGTCCTCGGGGACCTCCAGGTCCAGGACCGCGTCGAGCTTGGTGCCCTCGTCCTTGAGCATGGCGTCAAGAGCCTCGGCCTGACCCACGTTGCGCGGGAAGCCGTCCAGCAGGAAGCCGTTCTCGGCGTCCGGCTGGGACATGCGGTCCTTGGCCATCCCGATGGTGACCTCGTCCGGCACCAACTGGCCAGCGTCCATGAAGGCGCGGGCCTGCTTGCCAAGGTCGGTGCCCTGGCTGATGTTGGCGCGGAAGAGATCGCCCGTGGAGATCTGCGGAATCGACAGGTTCTTGGCAAGGTACGCAGCCTGCGTTCCCTTGCCGGCACCGGGCGGCCCGACGAGGACGATTCGCATCAGCGGAGGAACCCTTCGTAATTGCGCTGCTGGAGCTGACTCTCGATCTGCTTCACGGTCTCCAGACCCACACCCACGATGATGAGGATGCTCGTCCCGCCGAAGGGGAAGTTCTGGTTAGCGCCGCCGAAGCCTGCCAACGCCATCGTCGGCACAAGAGCGATCAGACCCAGGTACAGCGAGCCCGGCCAAGTGATCCTGTTGAGCACGTAGCTCAGGTACTCGGCAGTAGGTCGACCAGCCCGGATACCCGGGATGAAGCCACCATACTTCTTCATGTTGTCGGCGACTTCCTCGGGGTTGAACGAAATCGCCACATAGAAGAAGGCGAAGAAAACGATCAACAGGAAGTACGTCGTGATGTAGTACGGGTGGTCGCCCTTGACGAAGTTGTCCTTGATCCAGGTCGCCCAGCCCGCAGTGGAGTTGGAGAACTGGACGATCAGGGCGGGGATGTAGAGCAGCGAAGAAGCGAAGATGACGGGAATCACACCCGCCTGATTGACCTTCAGCGGAATGTACGTCGAGGTACCGCCGTACGACCTGCGGCCGATCATGCGCTTCGCGTACTGCACCGGGATACGGCGCTGGGCCTGCTCGACGAAGACGACGAGGCCCACCATCACGAAGCCGATCAGGATGACGGTGCCGAACTCGATCCAGCCGTCGGCCAGCTTGCCGCTGGTCTTGATGGCCCACAGGGCACCGGGGAAGCTGGCGGCGATCGAGATGAACATCAGGATCGACATGCCGTTACCGATGCCGCGGTCGGTGATGAGCTCACCGAGCCACATGACGGCCGCGGTACCCGCGGTCATCGTGATGACCATCACGATGGTCGTGAAGATCGACTGGTTCGGAACGATCTGGTCGGCGACCGGGCAGCCGCTGAAGAGGGCGCCACTGGTGGCGGTGGCCACCAGGCCGGTGCCCTGGAGGATGGCGAGCGCGACGGTCAGATAACGCGTGTACTGCGTGATCTTCGCCTGGCCGGACTGCCCCTCCTTCTTGAGTGCCTCGAGTCGGGGGATGACCACGGTCAGCAGCTGAAGAATGATGCTGGCCGTGATGTACGGCATGATGCCGAGCGCGAAGATCGTGATCTGCAGCAGTGCACCACCGCTGAACATGTTCACCAGGCCGAAGAGGCTGTTGTTGCCCTTGCTGGCCTGATCAACACAGGTCTGGACGTTCTCGTAGCTCACTCCCGGTACCGGGATGTGCGCCCCGAGCCGGTAGAGCACGATGATGCCGAGCGTGAAGAGCAGCTTCTTGCGCAGGTCGGGCGTCTTGAACGCCCGGGCGAACGCGGTGAGCACGGTGCCTCCTGCGACCCCCGCGCAATGCGTAGAGGTGACGGTCTTGAGGATCGACGAATACGTAAACAGTCAAAGGTCCCCGGGCGGGCGCCCAGGGGTTACCACACAACGACGCACGCCACCTTACCGGCGACCATGCCCCCCAAGGAACGACCAACCGGGGATGCCCCATATGAGAGGCATCCCCGGTCGGATGTTCAAGCCATCGAGTTGTCTCAGACGAGCTCGGTGACGGTGCCGCCCGCGGCGGCAATCTTCTCCTTGGCGGAGCCGGAGACGGCGTCAACCGAAACCTGCAGCGCCACGGAGATCTCGCCCTGTCCGAGGACCTTGACGAGGTGGTTGTTGCGCACCGCACCCTTGGCGACCAGGTCGGCCACGGTGACCTCTCCACCCTCGGGGTAGAGCGTCGCGAGCTTGTCCAGGTTCACGACCTGGTACTCGGTGCGGAACGGGTTCTTGAAGCCCTTGAGCTTCGGGAGACGCATGTGGAGGGGCATCTGCCCACCCTCGAAGCGCTCCGGAACCTGGTAACGGGCCTTGGTGCCCTTGGTGCCACGACCGGCGGTCTTACCCTTGGACGCCTCACCACGACCCACACGGGTCTTGGCGGTCTTGGCGCCCGGGGCGGGCCGGAGGTCATGGGCCTTCAGCGGCTTGTTCTCCGCCATGTCAGTCGACCTCCTCAACCGTCACGAGGTGGCGGACGGTGTGCACCATTCCGCGGAACTCGGGACGGTCCTCCTTGACAACCACGTCGTGCAGGCGCTTCAGCCCGAGCGAACGAAGGGTGTCGCGGTGGTTCTGCTTGCTGCCGATGTACGACTTCGTCTGCGTGATCTTGAGGCGAGCCATTACGCACCCGCTCCCGCACGTGCACGAAGCAGGGCCGCGGGGGCGACGTCCTCGAGCGGCAGACCGCGGCGGGCCGCGATCTCCTCGGGACGCTGCAGGCCCTTGAGGGCCGCCACGGTCGCGTGCACGATGTTGATCGCGTTGTCGGAGCCGAGCGACTTCGACAGGATGTCGTGAACGCCGGCGCACTCCAGAACGGCGCGCACCGGGCCACCGGCGATAACACCGGTACCGGGGGAAGCAGGCTTCAGCAGGACGACGCCCGCGGCCTTCTCGCCCTGGATCGGGTGAGGAATGGTGCCCTGGATGCGCGGAACCTTGAAGAAGTTCTTCTTGGCTTCTTCCACACCCTTGGCGATGGCCGCGGGAACTTCCTTGGCCTTGCCGTAGCCGACACCGACGGTGCCGTCACCATCGCCCACCACGACCAGCGCGGTGAAGCTGAAGCGACGACCACCCTTCACAACCTTGGCGACGCGGTTGATCGCGACAACGCGCTCAACGTACGCGGTCTTCTCGGCGGCAGCTGCGCCGCCGTCACGGCCCTTCCGGTCCCGCCGCTCGCCGCCACCGGCACCGCTTCCGCGGCGCTGGGGTCCAGCCATTGGATTTACCTCTCTCTGTTACGTCCGCTGTGCGTAGGAACCGGGCTCAGAACTTCAGACCGGCTTCACGGGCGGCGTCAGCCAGAGCGGCAATCCGCCCGGCGTACTGGTTACCACCGCGGTCAAACACGACGGCCTCGACGCCTGCGGCCTTGGCGCGCTCAGCGACCAGGGCGCCGACCTGCTTGGCCTGGGTGCTCTTGTCGCCCTCGCCACCACGGATGGAGACGTCCAGGGTCGACGCCGACGCGAGCGTGTGGCCCGCGATGTCGTCGATGACCTGAGCGACCATGTGGCGGTTGGACCGCGTCACGACCAAGCGCGGACGCTCCGGCGAACCGGAGATGTGCTTGCGGACACGGATGTGGCGACGCTTGAGGGCGGCACGCTTGTAGGCGTCGCCCTTGGCGATCTTCACGCCGTATGCCATGGCTACTTACCAGCCTTTCCGACCTTGCGGCGGATGACCTCGCCGGCGTACTTGACGCCCTTGGCCTTGTACGGGTCAGGCTTCCGCAGCTTGCGGATCTTGGCCGCGGTCTCGCCGACCTTCTGCTTGTCGATGCCCTCGACGGAGAACTTCGTGGGGGACTCCACCTTGAAGGTGATGCCCTCCGGGGCCTCGATCAGGATCGGGTGGCTGTAGCCCAGGGCGAACTCCAGGTTGGAGCCCTTCGCCTGGACGCGGTAACCGACACCACTGATCTCGAGCGCCTTGGTGTATCCCTGGGTCACACCGGTGATCATGTTCGCCACCAGCGTGCGGGACAGGCCGTGAAGGGCCTTGTTCTGACGCTCGTCGTTCGGGCGGGTGACGCTGAGGAAGCCGTCCTCACCCTTGGTGACCTCGATCGGCGACGCGACGGTGTGCGAGAGGGTGCCCTTGGGCCCCTTCACCGCGACCGTGCGGCCATCGATGGTGACGTCCACACCGGCGGGAACCTGGATGGGGAGCTTGCCGATTCGCGACATGAGCTATTCCTCCGTTCCCGACTACCAGACGTAGGCGAGGACTTCCCCACCTACGCCCTTCTTGCTGGCCTGCTGGCCGGTCAGGAGACCGTGGGACGTGGAGATGATCGCCACGCCCAGGCCGCCGAGGACCTTCGGCAGGTTGGTGGACTTTGCGTATACACGCAGACCCGGCTTCGAGATTCGCTTGATGCCGGCGATCGAGCGCTCGCGGTTCGGGCCGAACTTCAGCTCGAGGACGAGGTTCTTGCCGACCTCGGCGTCCTCGACCTTCCAGCCGGTGATGAAGCCCTCCTGCTGGAGGATCTCCGCGATGTGCGACTTGATCTTGCTGTGCGGCATCACGACGGAGTCGTGGTACGCCGAGTTCGCGTTACGCAGACGCGTGAGCATGTCTGCGATGGGATCAGTCATGGTCATGAATTGGCCTTCGGCCTCTCTCGCCGGGGTTTCCTGTATGCGCCATCCCTCTCCCCACTCAGAGGCAGGACGGGTGCGGTGCGGGGACCTACGGCGTAGTAAGTCGGTCTTGGGCGGCAGGCGCCCAACCCCACAAGCCTACGGCATGTGAGGGCGGGCTCCTGCCGACCAGATGCTTACCGAGAGCTTCCGTCAATTCCCAACGCCCGGAGGGCGAAGGAGAATTACCAGGAGCTCTTGGTCACGCCCGGCAGCTCGCCACGGTGAGCCATCTCACGAAGGCACACGCGGCACAGGCCGAACTTGCGGTAGACGGAGTGGGGCCGGCCGCAGCGCTGGCAGCGGGTGTACCCGCGAACGCCGAACTTCGGCTTACGGGCGGCCTTAGCGATCAGAGCCTTCTTCGCCACGGTCAGTTCTCCTTGAACGGGAAGCCGAGGTGACGAAGGAGGGCACGACCCTCGTCGTCATTGGTCGCCGTGGTGACCACGGTGATGTCCATGCCCCGGACCCGGTCGATCTTGTCCTGGTCGATCTCGTGGAACATGACCTGCTCCGTGAGACCGAAGGTGTAGTTGCCACGGCCGTCGAACTGCTTCGGCGACAGGCCACGGAAGTCACGGATACGCGGCAGCGCGAGCGACAGCGTACGGTCCAGGAACTCCCACATCCGGTCACCACGGAGGGTGACGTGGCAGCCGATCGGCTGGCCCTCGCGCAGCTTGAACTGCGCGATGGACTTGCGGGCCTTGGTGACGGCCGGCTTCTGGCCGGTGATCGTGGTGAGGTCGCGCACGGCGCCGTCGATCAGCTTGGAGTCGCGGGCGGCGTCGCCCACACCCATGTTGACCACGATCTTGACCAGGCCGGGGATCTGCATGACGTTCTCGTACGAGAACTCCTCACGCAGCTTGCCGGCGATTTCCTCGCGGTACTTCGTCTTCAGACGCGGAGTGGTGGTGGTAGCCATCAGATGTCCTCACCCGTCCGCTTGGCAACGCGGATCTTGTTGCCTTCGTCGTCGAAGCGGTAACCGACGCGCGTGACGACCTTGTTGCCGTCCTTCTCCACGACGAGCTGAACGTTGCTCACGTGGATGGGGGCCTCGGTCGTGACGATGCCACCGGTCTGCGAACCGCGAGCGGTCTGACCGGCCTTGGTGTGCTTCTTGACCCGGTTGACACCCTCGACGAGGACGCGGTCCTGAGCGGGGTAGGCCACGATGACCTTGCCCTGCTTGCCCTTGTCCTTACCGGTGATGACCTGAACCAGGTCGCCCTTCTTGATCTTCA
The DNA here is from genome assembly GCF_040611955.1 of Streptomyces sp. NPDC006510. Classification (NCBI taxonomy): domain Bacteria; kingdom Bacillati; phylum Actinomycetota; class Actinomycetes; order Kitasatosporales; family Streptomycetaceae; genus Streptomyces; species Streptomyces sp. NPDC006510. The sequence continues at coordinate 27,077 of NZ_JBEXPH010000088.1, forward strand.
TGCTTACAGCACCTCCGGCGCGAGCGAGATGATCTTCATGAACTTCTTCTCGCGCAGTTCCCGGCCCACCGGGCCGAAGATGCGGGTGCCGCGGGGGTCACCGTCGTTCTTCAGAATGACGGCGGCGTTCTCGTCGAAGCGGATGTACGAGCCATCCTGACGGCGACGCTCCTTGACGGTGCGAACGATGACGGCCTTGACGACGTCACCCTTCTTCACGTTGCCACCGGGGATCGCGTCCTTGACGGTGGCGACGATGACGTCACCGATGCCCGCGTAGCGGCGACCCGAACCACCGAGAACACGGATGGTGAGGATTTCCTTCGCACCCGTGTTGTCGGCGACGCGAAGTCGCGACTCCTGCTGGATCACGTCTATCTCCTGATCGTCTGCCGGTTCCCGGCGGGGGCCACTCCGTCACCGGAGCGGGCCCCCGCCGAGCCTGGCGGAACTTGCCTGAGGGGAATGCCCCTCAGGAATTACTTGGCCTTCTCGAGGATCTCGACGACGCGCCACCGCTTCGTGGCGGACAGCGGCCGGGTCTCCATCAGGAGGACGCGGTCGCCGACGCCGGCGGCGTTCTGCTCGTCGTGCGCCTTGAGCTTGTTCGTACGGCGGATGACCTTGCCGTACAGCGCGTGCTTGACACGGTCCTCGACAGCGACGACGACGGTCTTGTCCATCTTGTCGCTGACGACCAGGCCCTCACGGGTCTTGCGGAAACCGCGGTCGGTGTTCGTCTCAGTCACAGTCTTCTCGCTCATCAGGCGCTCTCCACCGTCTCGATGCCCAGCTCGCGCTCGCGCATCAGGGTGTAGATCCGGGCGATGTCCTTACGGACGGACTTGAGCCGGCCGTGGTTCTCGAGCTGCCCGGTCGCCGCCTGGAAGCGGAGGTTGAACAGCTCTTCCTTGGCCTCGCGGAGCTTGTTGAGGAGCTCCTCGTTGCCCAGCTCGCGCAGCTCGGACGCCTTGGTACCGGCCGACATCACGACTCACCTGCCTCGCGCCGAACGATCCGGCACTTCATCGGAAGCTTGTGAGCAGCGCGGGTAAGCGCCTCACGAGCAATCTTCTCGTTCGGGTAGGACAGCTCGAACATCACCCGACCCGGCTTGACGTTCGCGATCCACCACTCGGGAGAACCCTTACCGGAACCCATGCGGGTCTCGGCCGGCTTCTTCGTCAGGGGACGGTCCGGGTAGATGTTGATCCAGACCTTGCCGCCACGCTTGATGTGACGGGTCATCGCGATACGAGCTGCCTCGATCTGACGGTTCGTCACATACGCCGGGGTCAGCGCCTGGATGCCGTACTCGCCGAACGCAACCTGCGTGCCACCCTTGGACATACCGCTGCGCTTCGGGTGGTGCTGCTTGCGGTGCTTGACCCTACGGGGGATCAGCATTTCGGTCAGGCCTCCGTTCCGGTGCTCTCGGCAGCCGGAGCGGCAGCGGCGGGAGCCTCGGCCTTGGGGGCCTCGGCAGCCGGAGCCGACTGCTGCTGCGGCTTGCGACCGCGGCCGCCACGCTCGCCACCGCGGCCACCACGGCCGGCCGGACGGTCAGCGCCGCCACGGGCCGGGCGGTTGCCTGCGCGGGCAGCGGCGTTCTCGGCGCGGACCTCGGCGATGTTCTTGACGTCGCCCTTGTAGATCCAGACCTTCACACCGATGCGGCCGAAGGTCGTCTTGGCCTCGAAGAAGCCGTAGTCGACGTTCGCGCGGAGCGTGTGCAGGGGCACACGGCCCTCGCGGTAGAACTCCGAGCGGGACATCTCGGCGCCACCGAGGCGGCCACCGCACTGGATCTTGATGCCCTTGGCGCCGGCCTTCATCGAGCTCTGCATGCTCTTGCGCATGGCGCGACGGAAGGAGACGCGGGAGGAGAGCTGCTCGGCGACGGCCTGGGCCACCAGCTGAGCGTCCACCTCGGGGTTCTTGACCTCGAGGATGTTCAGCTGGACCTGCTTGCCGGTCAGCTTCTCCAGCTCGCCACGGATGCGGTCGGCCTCGGCGCCGCGGCGGCCGATGACGATGCCCGGGCGGGCGGTGTGGATGTCAACGCGGACGCGGTCGCGGGTGCGCTCGATCTCGACCTTCGAGATGCCGGCCCGCTCCATGCCCTTCGTCATCATGCGACGAATGGCGACGTCTTCCTTGACGTAGTCCTTGTACAGCTTGTCGGCGTACCAACGGGACTTGAAGTCCGTGGTAATGCCGAGCCGGAACCCGTGCGGGTTTACCTTCTGGCCCATTACCGGGTTCCTTCCTTGCTGCTGACGACCACGGTGATGTGGCTGGTCCGCTTACGGATCCGGTAGGCACGGCCCTGAGCACGCGGACGGAACCGCTTCAGGGTCGGGCCCTCGTCCACGTACGCCTCGCTGATGACCAGCGTGGAGGCGTCGGTGTGGTCGTAGTTGTGTGCGGCGTTGGCGATGGCGCTGTCCAGCACCTTGCCAACCGGCACGCTCGCGGCCTGCGGGGCGAAACGCAGGACCGCCTGAGCCTCCGTGGCGTCCATGCCACGGATGAGGTCCACCACGCGGCGGGCCTTCATGGGCGTGACGCGGATGTACCGCGCCTGGGCCCTGGCTTCCATGGTTGTCCCTTCGGTGTAAGTCATAGTCGTTTCCACCCCGCGGTTAGCGGCGCTTCGACTTCCGGTCGTCCTTGACGTGGCCGCGGAAGGTGCGAGTCGGCGAGAACTCGCCGAGCTTGTGGCCGACCATCGACTCGGTGACGAACACCGGGACGTGGATCTTGCCGTTGTGCACCGCGATGGTGTGACCCAGCATGGCCGGGACGATCATCGAGCGACGGGACCAGGTCTTGATGACGTTCTTGGTGCCTGCCTCGTTCTGTGCGTCCACCTTCTTGATGAGGTGGCCGTCGACGAAGGGCCCCTTCTTGAGACTGCGCGGCATCTAAACCCGCTCCTAGCGCTTCTTGTTCGTCTTGCGGCGGCGGACGATGTACTTGTTCGATGCCTTCTTCGGCGAACGAGTACGACCCTCCTTCTGACCCCACGGCGAGACCGGGTGGCGACCACCGGAGGTCTTGCCCTCACCACCACCGTGCGGGTGGTCAACCGGGTTCATCGCGACACCGCGGACGGTCGGGCGAACGCCCTTCCAGCGCATACGGCCGGCCTTGCCCCAGTTGATGTTCGACTGCTCGGCGTTGCCGACCTCACCGATGGTGGCGCGGCAGCGGGCGTCGACCAGGCGGATCTCACCCGACGGCATACGAAGGTGGGCCATGGTGCCCTCCTTCGCCAGCAGCTGCACGGAGGCACCCGCGGAGCGGGCGAACTTCGCGCCGCCGCCGGGCCGCAGCTCGATGGCGTGGATGGTCGTACCGACCGGGATGTTGCGCAGCGCCAGGTTGTTGCCGGGCTTGATGTCGGCGGCCGGGCCGTTCTCGACACGGTCGCCCTGCGTCAGGCCACGCGGCGCGATGATGTAGCGCTTCTCGCCGTCCGCGTAGTGCAGGAGCGCGATGCGCGCGGTGCGGTTGGGGTCGTACTCGATGTGCGCGACCTTGGCCGGCACGCCGTCCTTGTCGTGACGACGGAAGTCGATCACTCGGTAGGCGCGCTTGTGGCCACCACCCTGGTGGCGAACGGTCACACGACCGGCGTTGTTACGGCCGCCCTTGCTGTGCAGCGGGCGGACCAGCGACTTCTCCGGCGTGGACCGCGTGATCTCGACAAAGTCGGCGACGCTGGAGCCACGACGGCCCGGGGTCGTCGGCTTGTACTTGCGGATACCCATTTCTCAGTCCTCGTCCGATTCCGGACGATCCAGACCGCCCTTAGGCGGTCGGACCGCCGAAGATGTCGATACGGTCGCCCTCGGCGAGGGTCACGATGGCGCGCTTCGTGTCGGCGCGCTTGCCGAAACCGGTGCGGGTGCGCTTGCGCTTGCCCTGCCGGTTGATCGTGTTGACCCCGGTGACCTTGACCGAGAAGACCGCTTCCACGGCCTGCTTGATCTGGGTCTTGTTGGAGCCGGGCGCGACGATGAACGTGTACTTGTTCTCGTCGAGCAGCGCGTAGCTCTTCTCGGACACGACCGGCTTGACGAGAACGTCGCGCGGGTCCGAGTAGGTCTTGCTGGTAACGGTCGCCTCGCTCATCAGGCGTCGCTCCCTTCGGTCTCAGCGGTCTGGGGGCCAGACACGAAGGACTCGAAGGCGGCCTGGGTGAAGACCACGTCGTCAGAGACGATCACGTCGTACGTGTTCAGCTGGCCCGGCTCCAGGATGTGCACCTGGGGCAGGTTGCGGGCGGACAGCCACGCGGCCTCGTCGGCACGGTCGACGACCAGGAGCAGGTTCTTGCGCTCCGAGATCTTGCCGAACAGCGTCTTGGCGGCCTTCGTGGAGACTGCACCGTCGACCACGCCGGTGACGACGTGGATGCGGGAGTGGCGTGCCCGGTCGGAGAGGGCACCGCGCAGGGCGGCGGCCTTCATCTTCTTCGGGGTCCGCTGCGAGTAGTCACGCGGCTGCGGGCCGTGGACGACGCCACCGCCGGCGAACTGCGGCGCACGGGTCGAACCCTGGCGCGCGCGGCCGGTGCCCTTCTGGCGGTACGGCTTGCGGCCACCACCACGGACTTCGCCGCGGGTCTTGGTCTTGTGCGTGCCCTGACGGGCAGCTGCCAGCTGGGCGACAACGACCTGGTGGATCAGCGGAACGCTGGTCTTCGCGTCGAAGATCTCCGCGGGGAGCTCGACGGTACCGGCCTTGTCGCCTGCCGGCGAAAGGATGTCAATGGTGCTCATTACCTCAAGCCCCCTTGGCCGCGGTACGGACCAGGACGAGGCCGCCGTTCGGACCGGGGACTGCGCCCTTGATGAGGAGCAGACCCTTCTCCGCGTCAACCGCGTGGATGGTCAGGTTCTGGGTGGTGACACGCTCGTTGCCCATGCGACCCGCCATGCGCATGCCCTTGAAGACACGGCCGGGGGTGGCACAGCCACCGATGGAGCCGGGCATACGGTGCACACGGTGGGCACCGTGGGACGCCTTGCCACCCTTGAAGTTGTGACGCTTCATCACACCGGCGAAGCCCTTGCCCTTGCTCTTGCCCGTGACGTCAACCTTGACGCCGGACTCGAACACCTCGGCAGTGACCTCCTGGCCCAGCGTGTACTCGCTGGCGTCAGGGGTGCGGAGCTCCACCAGGTGGCGGCGCGGGGTCACGTCGGCCTTGGCGAAGTGGCCCTTGAGGGGCTTGTTCACCTTGCGGGGGTCGATCTCGCCGAAGGCGATCTGGACTGCCTCGTAGCCGTCGTTGTCGTTGGTGCGGACCTGGGTGACGACGCAGGGCCCGGCCTTGACGACGGTCACCGGGACGACCCGGTTGTTCTCGTCCCAGACCTGGGTCATGCCGAGCTTCTCGCCCAGGACGCCCTTAATGTTCTTAGCCATCTCGCGCGTCACCTCAGAGCTTGATCTCGATGTCGACGCCGGCCGGCAGGTCGAGACGCATCAGCGAGTCAACCGTCTTCGGCGTGGGGTCGAGGATGTCGATGAGGCGCTTGTGCGTGCGCATCTCGAAGTGCTCGCGCGAGTCCTTGTACTTGTGCGGCGACTTGATGACGCAGTACACGTTCTTCTCAGTGGGCAGCGGCACCGGGCCCGCGACCGACGCACCAGTGCGGGTCACCGTCTCGACGATCTTCTTCGCCGAGGAGTCGATGACCTCGTGGTCGTAGGCCTTGAGCCGGATGCGGATCTTCTGTCCCGCCATGGCTACTAGTAGTCCTGTCTCTCGCTAACGCTCTGGAACCCGGGAGTTCTAATGACTCCACCTCCGACCCACGCGGTCGGGCGTGTCGCATCCCCTCTACGCAGATCTCCCGAAGGATTTCCCAACCAAGGGGGTGCGGGCCCGAGGACCGCAGGACCGGGGGCGAAACACCCACCGGGTGCCTGGCCGGTGCCCCACTGACGCTTCCCGGAAGATTCCCGTACGTCCGACCCGCAAGGGATCGACGAGTACTGTGGGACTCGCTTCCGGTCCTCCCGGCGGGAGGCGCGCAGCATTGACACTCAACCGAGCAACCTGGTCAGTGTGCCATACGGGGCGTGAGCCTGGCCAATCGGGCGGAGGATCCTACCCCGCGTGGTCGCTCGGTCAAACGCGGGCGCGCAGCGGGAGCCGTACCGGGCGCCCTCATCGTAATTGGGTCGAGCGGTGTACACCCCCGCGAGCCCGGCATGATCCGGACTAGAGGCCCTAGAGTGACCGGCCGGGAAATCCGTCGTCACCAGGGGCATCGATCATGCGTACGCACTATCCGCGCACCGCGCATCTGCCCTGGTCCCCCGGGGCCACCTCGGACGATGTGCGGACCGCGGATCTGTCCGGGCTGGCCGGCCGCGAGGTCGTCGTCACCGAGAAGCTGGACGGCGAGAACACCACGCTCTACGCCGACGGGCTCCACGCCCGCTCCCTCGACTCCGCGCACCACCCCTCGCGGGGCTGGGTGAAGGCGCTCCAGGGCCGGATCGGGGCCCGCATCCCCGATGGATGGCGGGTGTGCGGCGAGAACATGTTCGCGCGCCACTCGATCCCGTACGACGGCCTGGAGAGCTTCTTCTACGGCTTCTCCGTCTGGGACGGGGAACACTGCCTGGACTGGGACCGGACCGCGGCGTTCCTGCGGGACCTGGGGATACCGGTGCCGCCCGTGCTCTGGCGCGGAGTGTTCGACGCCCGCGCCGAGAAGGCGCTGCGGGCACTGAAGCTGGACACCGGACGGCAGGAGGGGTACGTCGTACGGCCCGTGGACGGCTTCGGCGCACCGGAGTTCGGGCGCCTGGTGGCCAAGTGGGTGCGGCCCGGCCACGTACAGACCGATACGCACTGGATGCACGCCGCCGTCGTGGAGAACGGGCTCGGCCCGGCCGCCGCCCTGTGGGCCGTACGGTCCGGGGCTCCGGTCGACGCGACGGCACTGGCCGCCGCCACGGGCACGGCCCCGGGGGACGCCGGGGCCGCCGCCGCGATGGGCGACGCCCTCGACGCGCTGGGCCGGACGGGCGAGGACCGGCTGTCCGGGGTGCTGGCCGCGCTGCTGCACCGTTCCCGCCGCACCGGACTCGCGCCCGCGCTGGCACCGGCGCTG
>NZ_JBEXPH010000089.1:0-34127 GCF_040611955.1 Streptomyces sp. NPDC006510
GATGGATGCGTTGCCGTTGACGGTGCATGGGAAGTTGGATCGTCGGGCGTTGCCTGTGCCGGAGTTCGTGGTGGGTGGGCGTGGGCCGAGGAGTGTGCGGGAGGAGATTCTGTGCGGTTTGTTCGGTGAGGTTCTGGGGTTGTCGGGGGTGGGGGTCGAGGACGGGTTCTTCGATCTGGGTGGTCATTCGTTGTTGGCGACGCGGCTGGTGAGTCGGGTGCGTTCGGTGTTGGGTGTGGAGTTGCCGATCCGGGCGTTGTTCGAGAATCCGACGGTGGCGGCGCTGGACCGGGTGCTGGACGGTGCGGATTCCGCTCGTAAGGCCCTGGTTCCGGCGGTCCGGCCGGAGACCGTCCCGCTCTCCTTCGCCCAGCGCCGGCTCTGGTTCCTCAACCGGTTCGAGGAGAACTCGGCCGCGTACAACGTGCCGATGGCCGTCCGGCTCTCCGGGACGCTCGACGTGGAGGCGCTGCGCCTCGCCCTCGGCGACGTCCTGGCCCGGCACGAGGCACTGCGCACCGTCTTCCCCGACGAGCACGGCCAGCCACGACAGCAGATCCTGCCGCCCATGGTGCCGGGGCTGCCCGTCCGGACGCTCTCCGAACAGGAGCTGCCCGCCGAACTGGCCGCAGCGGCCAACAGCGCGTTCGACCTCGGCCGCGAACTTCCCTTGCGGGCACTGGTGTTCAGGCTGGGTGAGCGGGACCACGTGCTGCTCGTCGTGCTGCATCACATCGCGGCCGACGGCTGGTCGCTGGCCCCGCTGGCCCGGGACCTGTCGGCCGCCTACGCGGCCCGGCTGACCGGTGCCGCCCCCGACCGGCAGCCGCTGCCGGTGCAGTACGCGGACTACACCCTGTGGCAGCGCGACGTGCTCGGCGACGAGAGCGAGCCCGACAGCTCGCTCGCCCGCCAACTCGCCCACTGGCACGCGGCGCTGGCCGGACTGCCGGACGAGATCGCGCTGCCCGTCGACCGGCCGCGTCCGACGCTGCCGAGCCGCCGCGGCGGAACTGCCGCCGTACATGTCCCCGCCGATGTGCACCGCGGGCTGGTCGCGCTGGCCAGGGAGACCGACGTCAGCCTCTTCATGGTGATGCAGGCGGGGGTCGCCGCCCTGCTCACCCGGCTCGGCGCGGGCACCGACATCCCGGTCGGGTCGCTGATCGCGGGCCGGACCGACGAGGCGCTCGACGAGCTGGTCGGCTTCTTCGTCAATACGCTGGTGCTGCGTACCGACACCTCCGGCGACCCGACCTTCGGTGAACTCCTGGACCGGGTCCGGGAGGCCGACCTCGCCGCGTACGCCCATCAGGACGTGCCCTTCGAGCGGCTGGTGGAAGTCCTCAACCCGACGCGTTCGCTGGCCAGGCACCCGCTGTTCCAGGTGATGCTGTCGTTCCAGAACGCGGAGGCGACCGAGCTGACGCTGCCCGGAGTCGACGTCGAGCTGCTCCAGGTCGGCCTGGACGCCGCCAAGTTCGACCTGTCGGTCAACCTGGAGGAGCGGCAGACCGCCGACGGCGACCCGGACGGCATCACCGGCGCGATCGAGTACGCCGTCGACCTGTTCGACCCGGAGACGGCCGAGCTGATCGCGGGCCGCCTGGTCCGGCTGCTGGAATCCGCCGTGGCCGGCCCCGGCCGCCGCATCGGCGACCTCGCCATCGCCGAGCCCGGCGAACTCGAACGGGTGCTGGACGACTGGGGCCCGGGGCGCGGGGAGGAAGCTCCGGCGGCGGCGATGCCCGCCGCGCTGTTCGAGGCCCAGGCGGCCCGGACCCCCGACGCCACGGCCGTCGTCGCGGCGGACGCCACCCTCACCTTCGCCGAACTCGACGCCCGCGCCGACCGGCTGGCCCGGCTGCTCGCCGGGCACGGAATCGGTGCGGAGTCCTTGGTGGGGCTGGCTCTGCCCCGGTCCGCGGCGATGGTGACGGCCCTCCTCGCGGTGCTGAAGGCGGGCGGCGGCTATGTGCCGCTCGACCCCTCGTACCCGGCCGGCCGGCTGACGTACATGCTGGGCCGCACCCGCCCGGCCCTGGTGCTCACCGGCGCCGGAGGACTGCCCGGGGTGGACATGCCCGACGGAGAGATCCTTGTCCTGGACGAGCTGACCACCGAGCCGATCACCGAGCAGACCGCCGGGCAGACCGCCGGGCCGGCCGACGCTCCCGTGCGTGCGCCGAAGACCCAGGCGGGACCCGACTCACCCGCGTACGTGATCCACACCTCCGGTTCCACCGGCCGTCCCAAGGGCGTCGTGGTGAGCCACGCCTCCATGGCCGGGCTGTTCCGGAGCATGAGCCGGCGGGTGTACGGACCGGCGTCCGACGGGGCGCGGCTGCGCGCCGCGCACTTCGCCTCGTTCTCCTTCGACGCCTCCGTGGACCAGCTGCTGTGGCTCTTCGACGGGCACGAGCTGCACATCCTGGACGACGCGACCCGGTCCGACCCGGACGCGCTGCTGCGGTACGTCACCGAGCGGCGCATCGACGCCCTGAGCACCACACCCTCGTACGCGGCACAGCTCGTGGCCCGCGGCCTGCTGGACGGCGGGCACCGGCTGCGGGCGCTCGCCCTGGGCGCCGAACCGGTGCCCGAGCCCCTGTGGCGGCAGCTCGCCGGGACTCCCGGCCTGGCCGCGTTCAACCTGTACGGGCCCACCGAGTGCACCGTCGACTCCGTCGTCACCCGGATCGGCCCCGGCCGCCCGGCCATCGGCCGCCCCGTACCGGGCACCACCGCCCGCGTGCTCGACGAGCGGCTGCGCCCGGTCCTGCCGGGAGTGCCCGGCGAACTGCACCTGGCCGGGCCCGCGCTGGCCCGCGGCTATGTGCACGCCCCGGCACAGACCGCGGGACGGTTCGTGGCGGACCCCTACGGCCCGCCGGGAACCCGGATGTACCGCACCGGAGACCTGGTGCGCTGGCGCGACGGCGAGCTGGAGTACCTCGGCCGGACCGACGACCAGGTGAAGATCCGCGGCTTCCGCATCGAGCTCGGCGAGGTCGAGTCGGCGCTGTCCGGGCAGCCGGGCGTCGTCCAGGCGGCCGTCGTCGTGCGCGAGGACCGGCCCGGTGTGCGCCAACTGGTCGGCTACGCCGTGCCCGTGCCCGGCGAGCGGCCCGACCCCGGCGCACTGCGGGACCGGCTCGCGGTGGACCTGCCCGACTACATGGTGCCGGTCGCCGTGGTGGTGCTGGACTCGCTGCCGCTCACCCCGAGCGGCAAGGTGGACCGGCGCGCGCTCCCGGCCCCGGACCTCGCCACCGGCGGCGCCGGACAGGCGCCGCGCACCGGGCGCGAGGAACTGCTGGCCGAACTCTTCGCCGAAGTGCTCGGACTGCCCGAAGTGGGCGTGGACAGCAGCTTCTTCGACCTGGGCGGCGACAGCATCGTCTCCATCGAGCTGGTCAGCCGGGCCCGCGCCCGCAACCTGGTCTTCAGCCCCCGGGACGTGTTCCGGCACAAGACCGTCGCGGCACTCGCCGCGGCGGCCGAGGAGAGCGCCGGGCCCGGGGCCGGGGACCCGCAGGACGTGGCCGTCGGCGAAGTGGTGCCGCTGCCCATCGTCGAGGAGCTGCGCGAACGCGGCGGTCCCAGCGACGGCGTCAACCAGGCGACACTGCTCACCGTCCCGCCGGAACTCGGCGAGGACCGGCTCGTCCAGGCCGTCCAGACACTGCTGGACCACCACGGCGCGCTGCGCCTGGGGCTCGACCGGGGCGAGACCTGGCGGCTGGAGATCTCCGCGCCCGGCACCGTCCGCGCCGCGCGGGCCGTACGCCGCTGCGACGTGACCGGTGCGAGCGGCGACCGGCTGGCCGGGCTGATCCGGGCGGAGGGCGAAGCGGCCCGGGGCAGGCTCGACCCCGAGGCGGGTGTCATGCTGCAGGTGGTCTGGTTCGACGCGGGCCCGCAGGACCCGGGCCGGCTGCTGCTCGTCCTGCACCACCTCGTGGTGGACGGCGTGTCCTGGCGCATCCTGGTCCCCGACCTGGTCGCGGCCTGGCAGGCCGCGGCGGCGGGCGAGCCGGCCGTCCTGGCACCGGAGGGAACCTCCTTCCGGCGCTGGACGCAGCATCTGTCCCGGCTGGCGCACGAGCCGCTGCGCCGCGCCGAACTCCCCTTCTGGCAGCAGATGCTGACCGGTTCCGACCCGCTGCTGGGCAGCCGCCCGGTGGACCCGGAGCTGGACACGGTGAGCGCGCTGCGCTCGGTGACCGTCGAACTGCCCGCCGGGCAGGCCGAACCGCTGCTGACCACCGTTCCCGCGGCCTTCAACGCCGGGGTGAACGACGTCCTGCTCACCGGGCTGACCCTGGCGCTGGCCGACTGGCGCCGCCGCACCGGCCGCGGCCAGGACACCGGCGTACTGCTGGAGCTGGAGAGCCACGGCCGGGAGGACATCGTCGAAGGCGTGGACCTCTCGCGCACCGTCGGCTGGTTCACCAGCAGCCACCCCCTGAGACTGGACCCCGGACCGGTCGACGTCGCCGAGGCGATGGCCGCCGGGCCCGCCGCCGGGCGGGCGCTCAAGCGGATCAAGGAACAGCTGCGGGCGGTCCCCGACCACGGCATCGGCTACGGCCTGCTGCGCCGCCTCAACACGGCGACGGCGGCCGAGCTGAGCGGCGGCCCCGCCCCGCAGATCGGCTTCAACTACCTGGGCCGGTTCGGGACTTCGGCCCCCGCCGGCCAGTGGGCGCCGGCGCCGGAGACCGGCGCGCTGCCCGGTCACGCCGAACCGGACGCCCGGCTCCCGCACGCCCTGGAGATCAATGCCGCGGCCCACGAGACCGAGACCGGGACCCGGCTCTCCGCGACCCTGTCCTGGCCGGACGGGCTGCTGTCCGAGGACGGGGTCCGCGATCTCGCCGAGACCTGGCTGCGGGCCCTGGGGGCCATCGCCACGCATGCGGAAGACCCCGACGCCGGCGGGTGGACCCCGTCGGACGTCGCACTGACATCACTGACGCAGAGTCAGATCGATCAAGTCCTGGCCGTGGAAGGCGAGGACGACGAAGAGGATGAAGAGGACGACATGGACTCATTCTGGGGGGACGCACGGTGAACGCACGGATCGAGGACATCCTGCCGCTCTCACCGCTCCAGGAAGGGCTGCTCTTCCACGCTCTCTACGACCACCAGGCTCCTGACGTCTACACCGTCCAGATCGTCCTCGACATCGAGGGCGAGGTCGACGCGGCGGCCCTGCGGGCCGCGGCCGAGACACTGCTGCGCCGCCACGCCAACCTGCGCGCCGCGTTCCGCTACGAGGGCCTGGACCGGCCGGTGCAGATCGTCCGGCGCCGGATCAAGCTGCCCTGGTACGAGTTCGATCTGAGCGACCGCACCGAGGACGGCCGGGAGAGCGAGCTCGCCCGGATCCTGGAGGCCGACCGGACCCGGAAGTTCGACCTCGCCAAGGCCCCGCTGATCCGCTTCCTGCTGATCAGGCTCGACGAGGGCCGCTACCGCTTCGTGGTGAGCAACCACCACATCCTGCTCGACGGCTGGTCGACGCCCCTGCTGTTCTCCGAACTGTTCGCGCTCTACCTGAGCCGCGGCGACGACAGCGCCCTGCCGCGCGTCACCCCGTACCGCGACTACCTCGGCTGGCTCGCGGGCCAGGACCGGGGGGCCGCCGAGGACGCCTGGCGCCACGCGCTGGCAGGGGTGGACGAGCCGACCCTGGTCGCGCCCGTGGACGCCGCCGCCGCGCCGGTCCGCCCCGACCGCTTCCTCTTCGAGCTGGACGAGGAGCTGACCGCACGGCTCAACGCCGCCGCCCGGCGCCACGGTGTCACCCTGAACACCGTCGTCCAGACCGTGTGGGGGCTGCTGCTCTGCTCGCTCACCGGCCGCCCCGACGTCATCACCGGCACCACCGTCTCGGTGCGCCCGCCCGACCTCGACGGCGTCCGCAGCATGGTCGGCCTGCTCCTCAACACCCTGCCGCTGCGGCTGCGCGTCGACCCGGCCGAGCCCCTGTCCGGGCTGCTGTCCAGGGTGCAGGACGAGCAGGCCGCGCTGATGCCGCACCAGCACCTCGGACTCGCCGAGATCCAGGCACTGACCGGCGCCGGAACACTCTTCGACACCTCCGTCGTCTTCGAGAACTACCCGGTCGACCCGGACGCCGTGAACGCGCCCATCGGCGGACTCCGCATTCGCGGCGTCGAGGGCCGGGACGCCAACCACTACCCGCTCGGCCTGACCGTGGCGCCCGGCGCCCGCATCCTGCTCAAGCTGGACTACCGGCCCGATGTCCTCGACGGGGCGCTCGTGGAGCGCCTGGGGGACCGGATGCGGCAGCTCTTCGAGCAGGTCGCGGCCGACACCGGACAGCCGGTCGGGCAGCTGGAGTTGCTGACGCCCGACGAGCGCGGAACGGCGCTGGCCCGGAGCGCGGGACCGCGGCGCGACGTACCCGCCGCGACGCTGCCCGACCTCTTCGAGGAGCAGGTGGCGCGGACCCCGGACGCCCCCGCCGTGGCGTTCGAGGACACCGAGCTGACCTTCGCCGAACTCGACGTACGGGTGAACCGGCTGGCCCGGCTGCTGATCGAGCGCGGTGCGGGCCCCGAGCAACTGGTCGCCGTGGCCGTGGACCGTTCGGTGGACCTGGTCGCCGCCGTGCTCGCCGTCGTCAAGACCGGCGCCGCCTACCTGCCGCTCGACGTCGAACAGCCCGCCGAGCGCGTGGCGTTCGTCCTCGGCGACGCCGCCCCCGCGCTGCTGGTCGCCACCACGGCGACCGTCGGCCGGCTGCCCGCCGGCGACGTACCCGTGCTGGTCCTCGACGACCCGGCGACGGTCGCCGCCTGCGAGGCCGCACCGTCCGCCGCGCCCACCGACGCCGACCGCACCGCCCCGCTGCGCACCGGCCACCCGGTGTACGTCATCTACACCTCCGGCTCCACCGGACGCCCCAAGGGCGTCGTCGTCGACCACGCCGCCCTCAACGCCTACCTGGCCTGGGCGCGGGAGCACTACGACGCGGGCGACGGACGCTGGCTGGTCCACTCGCCGGTCTCCTTCGACCTGACGGTGACCGGACTCTTCGTCCCCCTGACCACGGGCGGCTGTGCCCACCTGGTCGAACTGCGCGAAGGCGCCCCCGACGGGCCGCCCGCCCGGCGCCCGGCACTGGTCAAGGGCACCCCCAGCCACATTCCGATCCTCACCGAGCTGCCGCCGGAGTTCTCACCGGCCGAACAGCTCGTCGTCGGCGGCGAGCTGCTGACCGCGGACGCCGTACGGCTGTGGCGCGCGGCAAGGCCCGGCGTCGCGATCGTCAACGAGTACGGCCCGACCGAGACGACCGTCGGATGCATGGAATTCCGGGTCGGCCCCGACGACGACCTCCCGGAGGCGGCCATACCGATCGGCCGCCCGTCGTGGAACACCGGGATCCTCGTCCTGGACAGCGCCCTGCGCCCGGTGGCCCCGGACGTCCCCGGCGAGGTGTACATCAGCGGCACCCATGTGACCCGCTGCTATCTGAACCGGCCCGGACTCACCGCGAGCCGCTTCGTCGCCGACCCGTTCGCCGCCGACGGCTCCCGGATGTACCGCACCGGCGACCTGGCCCGCTGGGGCGCCGACGGCGAACTGCGCTTCGTCGCCCGCGTCGACGACCAGGTCAAGGTGCGCGGATACCGCATCGAGCTCGGCGAGATCGAGACCGTGCTCACCACCCACCCCGACGTTGCCCGCACCCTCGCCGTCGTACGCGAGGACCGGCCCGGGGACCGGCGGATCGTCGCCTACACGGTGCCCGCCGAGGGCCGCCCCGCACCCCGCGCCGAGGAGTTGCGCACCCACGCGGCCCGGCTGCTGCCCGACTACATGGTGCCCGCCGCCTTCGTCGCCCTCGATGACTTCCCGCGCACCCCGAACGGCAAGCTGGACCGGGCCGCGCTGCCCGCCCCCGAGCTCGGCTCGGGCACCGGCGGCCGCGCCCCGCGCGGGCCCCGCGAGGAGCTGATGTGCGGGCTGTTCGCCGAGGTGCTCGGCGTACCGAGGATCGGCATCGACGAGAGCTTCTTCGACCTCGGCGGACACTCGCTGCTGGTGACCCGGCTGGTCGGCCGGATCCGGTCCGTGTTCGGGGTCGAACTGCCCATGCGCGCCCTCTTCGAGACGCCGAGCGTGGCGGGCCTCGCCGCCCGGCTGGACGGTGCCGAGGCCGCCAGGCCGCCACTGGTGCCGCAGCCCCGGCCGGAGCGGATACCCCTGTCGCTGGCCCAGCGGCGGCTCTGGTTCATCAACGAGGTCGACGGCCCCGGCGGCGCGTACACCGTGCCCCTCGCCGTACGGCTCACCGGCGACCTGGACACCGGCGCCCTGCACGCCGCGCTCGGTGACGTCACCGAACGCCACGAGACGCTGCGCACCCTCTTCCCCGCCGAGGACGGCACCCCGCACCAGCGGGTCCTCGACCCGGACGCGGCCCGGCCCGCACTGCCGGTCGTGGACATCGCCGAGGACGCGCTGACGGCCGCGATGACCGCCGAGGCGGGCCGCGGCTTCGACCTGGCGTCCCGGACCCCGCTGCGCGCCACCCTGTACCGCACCGCCCCGGACACCCACGTACTGCTGCTGCTCTTCCACCACATCGCCACCGACGGCTGGTCGCTCGCCCCGCTGGGGCGCGACCTCTCGGCGGCGTACGAGGCACGGGTGGGCGGCAGTGCCCCGCAGTGGGATCCGCTGCCGGTGCAGTACGCGGACTACACCCTGTGGCAGCAGGAACTCCTCGGTGACGAGAGCGACCCGCAGAGCCTGATCTCCGGCCAACTGGACTTCTGGCGTACCGCGTTGGCGGACCTCCCGGACCAGCTGGAACTGCCGGCCGACCGGCCCAGGCCCGCCGTGGCCGGCCTCGGCGGCGACACCGCGCAGTTCCGGCTCGACCCGGAACTGCACCAGCGGCTCACCGCGCTGGCCCGCGAGGCCGACGTCAGCCTGTTCATGGTGCTCCAGGCCGCGGTCGCGGCGCTGCTCACCCGGCTCGGCGCGGGCACCGACATCCCGCTGGGCAGCCCCGTCGTCGGCCGGACCGACGACGCCACCACGGACCTGGTCGGCTTCTTCGTCAACACCCTGGTGCTGCGCACCGACACCTCCGGCGACCCCACCTTCCGGCAGCTCCTGGAGCAGGTCCGGGAGACCGACCTCGCCGCGTACGCCCATCAGGACGTGCCGTTCGAGCGGCTGGTGGAGGTGCTCAACCCGGCGCGCTCGCTCTCCCGTCACCCGCTGTTCCAGGTGATGGTCACGCTCCAGAACAACGAGACCGCCGAGCTGCGGCTGCCCGCCCTCACCGCGCGCCCCCTGGAGGTCGGCACCGGCGTCGCCAAGTTCGACCTGTTCTTCGCGTTCGCGCAGGAGCGGCCCGACGGAGCCCCCGCCGGCCGGGCGGGCGGCCTCGAAGGCACCGTCGAGTTCAGCACCGACCTGTACGACCGGGCCACCGTCGACACCCTGGTGGACCGGCTTGTCCGCCTGCTGGAAGGGGTGAGCGGCGACCCGGACCGGTCCATCGGCCGGATCGAGATCCTCACCCCCGAGGAGCGCCACCGGGTGCTGGAGGAGTGGAACGACACCGTTCGCCCGCTCGCCCCGGACACCCTGCCCGCACTCTTCGAGGCACAGGCCGCCCGCACCCCCGACGCCACCGCGGTGCTCGCCGACGACGGCACGCTGAGCTACGCGGAGCTCAACGCCCGCGCCAACCGGCTGGCCCGGCTGCTGGCCGGACGGGGCGTGGGCCCCGAGAGCCTGGTCGCCCTCGCCGTACCGCGCTCGACCACCCAGATCGTCGCGCTCCTCGCGGTGCTCAAGGCGGGCGCCGCCTATCTGCCGCTCGACCCGGACTACCCCGCCGAGCGACTGGCCCACATGGTCACCGACGCGGCGCCCGCGCTGCTGCTGACCACGGCCGGGACGGCCGGCCGACTGCCGCGCGAGTGCGCCGAGGCGACCACTCCCGTGCTGCTCGACCGGCTGGAAGAACTCGACGGGTACGCCGGGACCGATCTGCGGGACAGCGACCGGACCCGGCCGCTGAGGCCGGAGCACCCCGCGTACGTCATCTACACCTCCGGCTCCACCGGCCGGCCCAAGGGCGTGGTCATGCCCGGTGCGGCCATGGTCAACCTGATGGCCTGGCACGCCGGGGCGGTCCCGGGGGCCGAGGGCACCAGGACGGCGCAGTTCACCGCGCTCAGCTTCGACGTGTCGGCTCAGGAGATCCTCTCCACGCTGCTGCACGGCAAGTGCCTGGTCGTGCCGGACGACGCCGTGCGCCGCGACCCGGCCGCGTTCGCCGGATGGCTGAACCGGCACGAGGTGCAGGAGCTGTACGCGCCCAGCCTGGTCATCGACGCGCTCTTCGACGCCCTCGGGCCGGACGGCGGACTGCCCGCGCTGACGCATGTCGCACAGGCCGGTGAGGCCCTGGTGCTCGGCGCACGGATCCGGGACGCGCACCGGCGCGGCGGCTGGCGGCTGCACAACCACTACGGGCCCACCGAGACCCATGTGGTGACCGGCTGCTCGCTGCCCGCCGACACCGACGACTGGCCCGCCACCGCGTCCATCGGACGGCCCGTCCACAACACCCGTGCGTACGTACTGGACGAGCGGCTGCGGCCGGTGGCACCGGGGGTGGCGGGAGAGCTCTATCTCGCCGGGGCCGGAGTGGCCCGCGGCTATCTGAACCGTCCGGGGCTGAGCGCCGAGCGGTTCGTGGCCGATCCGTACGCCCCGGTGGCGGGTGCGCGGATGTACCGCACCGGGGACCTGGCCCGGTGGGCCGGGGACGGGAACCTGGAGTACCTG
The DNA here is from genome assembly GCF_040611955.1 of Streptomyces sp. NPDC006510. Classification (NCBI taxonomy): domain Bacteria; kingdom Bacillati; phylum Actinomycetota; class Actinomycetes; order Kitasatosporales; family Streptomycetaceae; genus Streptomyces; species Streptomyces sp. NPDC006510. The sequence continues at coordinate 10,855 of NZ_JBEXPH010000089.1, forward strand.
GGGCGCACCGACCACCAGGTCAAGATCCGCGGATTCCGGATCGAGCCCGGGGAGATCGAGGCCGTGCTGGCCGCCCACCCCGGCATCGCCCGCGCCGTCGTCCTCGCACGGCAGGACGGCCCGGGACGCACCCGGCTGGTGGCCTACGCCGTACCCGCCGACGGACCGGCACCGGACACCGCCGCGCTGCGCCGGGCCGCGGCCGCCGCGCTGCCCGAACACATGGTCCCGGCCGCCTTCGTGATCCTGGACGAGCTGCCGCTGACCCCCAACGGGAAGCTCGACCGGCGTGCGCTGCCCGAGCCCGGAACGGGCGTCGGCCGCGCCCCGGCCACCCCGGCGGAGGAGCGGCTGTGCGCGCTGTTCGCCGAGGTCCTGGGCGTGGACAGGGTGGGTGCCGAGGACGGGTTCTTCGAGCTGGGCGGACACTCGCTGCTGGCGACCAAGCTGGTCAGCCGGATCCGTACCGAGTTCGGCGCCGAACTCCCCGTACGGGCCCTGTTCGAGGCCACCACCCCGGAACAGCTGGCCGACCGCCTCGGCACGGCGGGCACCGCCCGCCGGGCGCCGCGGCCGATGGCACGGCCCGAGCTGCTGCCGCTGTCCTACGCCCAGCGAAGGCTCTGGTTCATCAACCGGATGGACCCCCAGGACGCCCGGTACAACCTCGCGCTGGCCGTACGGCTGACCGGGACGCTGGACGCCGCCGCCCTGCGGGCCGCGCTCGCCGACGTCGTGGCACGCCACGAGACGCTGCGGACCGTCTTCCCCGAGGTCGACGGCGAACCCCGCCAGCGGGTGCTCGACGACTGGCGGCCGCAGCTCGACACCGAGTACCTCGGTGCCGACGCGCTGCCCGCGGCGCTGGCCGCCGAGGCCGGACGCGGCTTCGACCTGAGCGGTGAACCGCCGCTGCGGGCCACCCTGTTCTCACTCGGCACCGACACCCACGTACTGCTGCTCGGACTGCACCACATCGCCGGTGACGGCTGGTCGCTCGCCCCGCTGGGGCGCGACCTCTCGGCGGCGTACGAGGCACGGCTGGGCGGCAGTGCCCCGCAGTGGGAGCCGCTGCCCGTGCAGTACGCGGACTACACCCTGTGGCAGCGCGAGATCCTCGGCGACGAGGACCGCGCGGACAGCGAGATGTCCCGCCAGCTCGCCCACTGGAAGGCCGCGCTGGCCGGTCTGCCGGACCAGCTGGAGCTGCCGGCCGACCGGCCGCGGCCCGCGGTGGCGACCTTCCGGGGCGGCCGCGCCCCCGTCCGGATCGACGCCGCTCTGCACCGGCGCCTGGTCCGGCTGGCCCAGCAGCGCTCCACGAGCCTGTTCATGGTGGTGCGGACGGGGCTCGCGGCCCTGCTCACCCGGCTCGGCGCGGGCACCGACATCCCCGTCGGGACCGCCGTCGCCGGCCGGACCGACGAAGCGCTCGACGACCTCGTCGGCTGCTTCATCAACACCCTGGTGCTGCGCACCGACACCTCCGGCGACCCGTCCTTCGGTGAACTCCTCGACCGGGTCCGGGAGACCGACCTCGCCGCGTACGCCCATCAGGACGTGCCCTTCGAGCGGCTGGTGGAGGTACTGAACCCGGCGCGCTCGCTCTCCCGTCACCCGCTGTTCCAGGTGATGGTCACGCTCCAGAACAACGAGACCGCCCGCCTCGGCCTGCCCGGACTCGACGTCCGGCCCGAGGACATCGGCGGCGGCGCGGTCCGCTTCGACCTGCTGCTGGACCTCTCCGAGCGGTTCACCGCCGACGGGACACCGGACGGCCTGACCGGCGCACTCGACTACAGCGCCGACCTCTTCGACCCGGCCACGGCACAGCGGATCACCGAACAGTTCGTCCGCGTCCTGGAAGCCGGTGCCGCCGACCCCGGCCTGCCGATCGGCGACATCGACGTGCTCGGGCCGCAGGAGCGCCACCGGGTGCTGGAGGAGTGGAACGACACCGCGGCCGAACTGTCCGGGGCGACCCTGCCCGCACTCTTCGAGGCGCGGGCGGCCCGCACCCCGGACGCCGTCGCCCTGCTCACCGAGAACGGCACCGGCGCCTGCGCGGAGCTGAGTTACGGCCGGCTCAACGCCCGCGCCAACCGCCTGGCCCACCGGCTGATCGAGGCCGGGGCCGGACCGGAGCGGTTCGTCGCCCTGGCCCTGCCGCGCTCGGCGGAGCTGGTCGTCGCGATGCTGGCCGTGCTCAAGACCGGCGCCGGCTATCTGCCGGTGGATCCGGACTACCCGGCCGACCGCATCGCCCACATGCTCGCCGACGCCCGCCCGGTGCTCGTCGTCGCCGACGACCCGGAGTTCGACACCGGTGACCCCGGACGGCCGGTCGTCGACCCGGCCGACGACCCGTACCGGGCCGACGCCTCGACGCTGCTGCCCGACACCGATCCGACCGACCGGGACCGTCTCGCCCCGCTGACCCCCGCCCACCCCGCGTACGTCATCTACACCTCCGGCTCCACCGGCCGGCCCAAGGGCGTGGTGATCCCGCACTCCGGGCTGGTCAACTTCCTCACCGCGATGACGGACCGCTTCCCGCTCGGGGCGGCCGACCGGCTCCTCGCCGTGACCACGGTCGCCTTCGACATCCACACCCTGGAGATCCACGCCCCGCTCATCGACGGCGCTGGCGTGGTCCTGGCGGACCGCGCGACCGTACGCGACCCGGACGCCCTCGCCGCCCTCGCCGAACGCACCGGGGCCACCCTGATGCAGGCCACCCCGTCCCTGTGGCAGGAACTGGTCACCGGCCACCCGGAACGGCTGCGCGGGCTGCGCATGCTCGTCGGCGGCGAGGCACTGCCGCCCGGCCTCGCGGCCGCCATGCGGGAGCTCGGCACGGAGGTCACCAACCTCTACGGCCCCACCGAGACGACCGTGTGGTCCACGGCCGCCGCGCTCACCGGCCGGCCGGGCGCCCCCGCCATCGGCACACCGGTGCGCAACACCCGTGCGTACGTACTGGACGCGCGGCTGCGGCCGGTGGCACCGGGGGTGGCGGGAGAGCTCTATCTCGCCGGGGCCGGAGTGGCCCGCGGCTATCTGAACCGTCCGGGGCTGACCGCGGAACGGTTCGTGGCCGATCCGTTCGCCCCGGTGGCGGGTGCGCGGATGTACCGCACCGGGGACCTGGCCCGGTGGGCCGGGGACGGGAACCTGGAGTACCTGGGGCGCACCGACCACCAGGTCAAGGTCCGCGGTTTCCGGATCGAGCTCGGGGAGATCGAGGCCGTGCTGGCCGCACACCCCGATGTCGCCCGCGCCGTCGTCACCGTCCACGCGCAGGGTTCGCCGGACGCCCGGCTCGTCGCCTACCTGGTGCCCTCGGGGGACCGGGAGCCCCGGCTCGGCGCCGTGCGCGAGCACGCGGGTGCGGTGCTGCCCGAGCACATGGTGCCCGGCGCCGTCGTCGTCCTCGACGCGCTGCCGCTGACCCCGAACGGGAAGGTGGACCGGGCCGCCCTGCCGGACCCGGAGTTCGGGACCGACGGGGCGGGGCGCGCCCCGCGCACCCCCGCCGAGGAAATCCTGTGCGGGATGTTCGCCGAGATCCTCGGGGCGGACCGGGTGGGACTCGACGACAGCTTCTTCGACCTGGGCGGCCACTCGCTGCTCGCCACCCGGCTGGTCAGCCGGATCCGTACCGCCTTCGGCGTCGAACTGCCCATCCGGGCCCTGTTCGAGGCGCCCACCGTGGCCCGGCTCATCGTCCACCTGGACGAGGCCGCCGCCGCCCGGCGGGCCCCGGCCGCCGTACCGGACCGGCCCGAACGGATTCCGCTCTCCTTCGCCCAGCGGCGGCTCTGGTTCATCAACCGCTTCGACGAGCAGAGCAGTACGTACAACATGCCCTTCGCCGTACGGCTGCGCGGCGCCCTCGATGCGGGGGCCCTGCGCCGGGCGCTGGCCGATGTCGTCGACCGGCACCAGAGCCTGCGCACCACCTTCCCCGAAGTGGACGGGGTGCCCTGCCAGCACGTGCTTTCCGCCGCGGACGCCGCACCGCCGATGCCCGTCGTCGTCACCACCGAGGAGCGCCTCCCCGGCGAACTGGCCGCCGAGGCGGGCCGCGGCTTCGACCTCGCCGCCGAACCGCCGCTGCGCGCCACGCTGTTCGCGCTGGCGCCCGAGGAACACGTGGTGCTCCTGCTGGTGCACCACATCGCCGGTGACCGCTGGTCGCTGGCCCCGCTCGCCGGTGATCTGGCCGCGGCGTACGCGGCACGGAGCGCGGGCGAGGCCCCCGACTGGGCGGAACTGCCGCTCCAGTACGTGGACTACACCCTGTGGCAGCATCGGGTGCTCGGCTCCGACGAGGACCCCGACAGCGTCATCTCCCGTCAACTGGCCTTCTGGACCGAGGCGGTGGAGGGGTTGCCCGAGGAACTGGACCTGCCCACCGACCGGCCGCGCCCGGCCCGTACCGACTTCCGCGGCGACGAGATCACCTTCGAGCTGAGCCCGGAGCTGCACACCCGGCTCGCGGCCCTGGCGCGCACCCACCGGGCCAGCCTCTACATGGTGCTCCAGGCCGGACTCGCGGCCCTGCTCACCCGGCTCGGCGCCGGCACCGACCTGCCGATCGGCTGCGCGGTCGCCGGCCGGGACGACGAGGCCCTCGACGAACTCGTCGGCTTCTTCGTCAACACCCTGGTGCTGCGCACCGACACCTCCGGCGACCCGGGGTTCGCGGAGCTGCTCGACCGGGTCCGGCGCACCGACCTGGCCGCGTTCGCCCACCAGGACCTGCCCTTCGAGCTGCTCGTCGAGAAGCTGAACCCGGAGCGGGTGGCGGGCCGGCACCCGCTGTTCCAGATCGCGCTCGGGCTGCAGAACGCCACGCCCGAACCGCGTGACCTGACCGGTCTCGACACCCGGGCCGAGCCGCTCGGCGTCCAGGTGTCCCGCTTCGACCTGCTGTTCAACCTGGTCGAGCGGCACGACGCCGACGGCCGGGCCGCCGGGCTGTTCGGCGTCGCCGAGTACAGCACCGACCTGTTCGACGCCGGTACCGTACGCGGGCTGACCGACCGGCTGGAGCGGCTCCTGCTGGCGGCCGTCGCCGACCCGGAGCTGCCGATCGGCGCACTCGACCTGCTGGCCCCGGAGGAGCGGCACCGGGTGCTCGTCGAGTGGAACGACACCGGCCGCGAGGTCCCGGCCCTGCCGGTGCCCGCCCTCTTCGAGGCCCAGGTGACCCGGGCCCCCGGCCGTACCGCGCTGGTGCACGAGGACCGCACCCTGACGTACGGCGAACTCAACGCGCGGGCCAACCGGCTGGCCCGGGTCCTGGTGGACCGGGGCGTCGGACCGGAGCGGATCGTGGCCCTGGCACTGCCCCGGGGCATCGACCAGGTGGTCGCCGTCCTCGCCGTGCTCAAGGCGGGCGGCGCCTATCTGCCGGTCGACCCGGACTACCCGGCCGACCGCATCGCGTACATGCTGGCCGACTCCCGGCCCACGCTGCTGATCAGCCATGCGGGGATCGCCGCCGCACTCCCCGGGCACGACACACCGGTGCTGCCGCTCGACGCGCCGGAGACAGGCCGGGAGACGGCCGCGCGCCCCGCCGGAGACCTCACCGACGCCGAACGCACCCGGCCGCTGCTGCGCGGCCACCCGGCGTACGTGATCTACACCTCGGGCTCGACCGGGCGCCCCAAGGGCGTCGTGGTGTCCCACGAGGGCCCGGCCAGCCTGGCCTTCGGCCAGATCGACCGGTTCGCGGTCGGCGAGGACGCCCGGGTGCTCCAGTTCGCCTCGCCCAGCTTCGACGCCGCCTTCTCCGAGCTGTGCATGGCACTGCTGTCGGGCGCCGCCCTGGTGCTCGCGGAACGCGACCGGATGCTGCCCGGCGCCCCGCTGGCCGAACTGATGGACACGGAGCGGATCACGCATGTGACCCTGCCGCCCGTCGCCCTGACGGTGCTGCCGCCCGAGGCCATGCGCACGGTCACCACCCTGGTCGTCGCGGGCGACGCGGTCTCCCGCGAATCGGTCGCCCGGTGGTCCCGGGACCGCAGGATGATCAACGCCTACGGGCCCACCGAGACGACGGTGTGCGCCACCATGAGCCGGCCGCTGTCCGCGGGGGACGGCGCACCGCCGATCGGCCGCCCCATCGACAACGCCAGGGTGTACGTCCTGGACGGGCGGCTCGCCCCGGTGGCCCCGGGCGCGGTCGGTGAGCTGTACGTCGCGGGCGCGGGCCTGGCCCGCGGCTACCTGGGCCGCCCCGCACTGACCGGCGGGCGGTTCGTCGCCGACCCGTTCTCCCCGTCCGGCGGCCGGATGTACCGCACGGGTGACCTGGTGCGCTGGGGCGGCGACGGCGAACTGCGGTTCGTCGGCCGGGCCGACCACCAGGTCAAGGTCCGCGGCTTCCGCATCGAGCCGGGCGAGGTCGAATCGCTGCTGGCCGGCCACCCCGAGGTGGCGCAGGCCGCGGTGATCGTGCGCGAGGACCGGCCGGGCGACCGGCAGCTCGTCGGGTACGTGGTGCCCGCCGAGCGCTCCGCCCGCGCCGACGGCACGGACGGCGGGACCGACGCGGCGGAGCAGGTCGACGAGTGGCGCGAGGTCTACGACACGCACTACCGCCAGGAGGCCGAGGCCGGGGAGTTCGGTGAGAACTTCTCCGGCTGGCTGAGCAGCTACGACGGCACGCCCATCGAGCTGGAGCAGATGTGGCAGTGGCGGTCCGCCACGGTGGAGCGCATCCTCGCGCTCGACCCGGTGCGGGTCCTCGAACTCGGCGTCGGCAACGGCCTGATCCTGTCCAAGGTCGCCCCGCACGTCGAGACGTACTGGGGCACCGACTTCTCCTCGGAGGCCATCGAGGCGCTGCGCGCCCAGGTGGACCGGGAGCCCGGCCTCGCCGGACGGGTGGAGCTGCGCACCGGGGCCGCCCACGAGACGGACGGGCTGCCCCGGGGCTTCTTCGACCTGGTGGTCGTCAACTCGGTCGCCCAGTACTTCCCGGACGCCGGATACCTGGAGGACGTCGTACGCAAGGCGGTCGCCCTGGTGGCGCCGGGCGGCAGCGTCTTCGTCGGGGACGTACGCAACCTGCGTACCCTGCGCGGCTTCTCGGCCGGAGTGATGCTGAACCGCTGGACGCCCGGTGAGGGCCTGGCCGCACTGCGCCGGGGGGTGGAACAGAGCGTCGTGATGGAGAAGGAGCTGCTGGTCGACCCGGCCTTCTTCGGCGCCCTGGCCGACACCGTTCCGGGCCTGTCCGCCGATGTCCGGATCAAGCGTTCCGCCTTCACCAACGAGCTGACCAGGCACCGTTACGACGCGGTCCTGCACACGGGCGGCCGGCCCGGGGCCCCCGTTTCGCGGGAGCTGGCGTGGGACGCGGTGCCGGGCGGCCCGGACGAGCTGGCCGCCCGGCTGGAGTCCTCCAACGCCCGGCTGCGGGTGAACGGAGTGCCCAACGCCCGGCTCGCCGGTGAACTCGGTGCGCTGCGAGCCCTGGAGGCGGAGGCGGACCCGTCCGCCGTCGTCGCGGCATGGGCCCGCCCGGACGGCGCCGGTGTGGAGCCCGAGGAGCTGTGGCGGCTCGCCGAGCGGCTGGGCCGGCCGGTGGCCGTGACCTGGTCGGACGGCGGGGGAGAGGGCGCCATCGACGTGGTGTTCGGCGCCCCGGGCGACGAGGCGCCCACGGTGAGCCCGAAGGCCCGCCCCGGTGTCCCGCTCGGCTCGTACACCAACGACCCGGTGGGCAACCGCGAGGTCGGCAGCCTGGTCGCCGCGCTGCGCGCACACCTCGCCGGGCGGCTGCCCGACTACATGGTCCCCGCGGCGATCGTGCCGCTGGAGGCCCTGCCCGTCACCCCCAACGGAAAGCTGGACCGGCGGGCGCTGCCCGCACCGGACTTCGACGCCGCGTCCGGCGGACGCGCACCGGGAACCGAGCGCGAGGAGCGGCTGTGCGCCCTGTTCGCCGAGGTCCTCGGGCTGTCCTCGGTCGGCGCGGAGAGCAGCTTCTTCGAGCTGGGCGGCGACTCCATCCTCTCCATCCAGCTGGTCAGCCGGGCCCGCAGGGCGGGTCTGGTGATCACCCCGAGGGAGGTCTTCGAGCACAAGACCGTCGAGGCGCTGGCCGTGGTGGCGGGCACCGTCGACGCCACCCGGCAGGCCGAACCCGACGTCCCCGTCGGAGAGCTCCCGTACACGCCGATCATGCACTGGCTGGCCGAACTGGGCGGCCGGAGCGACGCGTTCAGCCAGTCCATGCTGGCGCCCGTTCCGGCGGGCTGCGATTCCGACACGGTGACCGCGGCCCTGGACGCGCTGCTCGACCACCACGACGCACTGCGCGCCACGAAGGCCCCCGCCCCCGCCCGGTCGCTGGAGATCCGCCCGGCCGGCGCGGTCACCTCCGCCGATGTGCTGTGCCGGGTGGACGTCACCGGCCTGGACGAGGAGGCGGTACGTGCCGTCATCGACGAGCACGCCGCACAGGCCGTGCGCCTGCTCGACCCGGAGAACGGCGTCATGCTCCGGGCGACCTGGTTCGACGCCGGCCCCGGCGCGCCCGGCTGCCTGCTGCTGACCGCACACCACCTGGTCGTCGACGGGGTGTCCTGGCGGATCCTGCTGCCCGATCTGGACCAGGCGCTGGCCGCCGCACGCTCCGGGCACCGGCCCGAGCCGCAACCGGTGGGAACCTCGCTGCGGGCCTGGTCGAAGTGGCTCGGCGAAGAGGCCGTGCGCCCGGCCCGGACCGCCGAACTGCCCTACTGGGAAGGGGTACTGGCCGGTCCGGACCCGCTGCTCGGCGCCCGTCCGCTGGACCCGCGCCGCGATGTGGCCGCCACCCTGCGCCGCTTCACGCTGCGGCTGCCCGCCACCGGCCTGCTGGCGGACGTCCCGGCGGCCTTCCACGCCGGAGTGGCCGACGTACTGCTGACCGGCCTCGCGCTGGCCGCGACCCGTCGCCGCGACCCGGCCGGCGGCGGCACACTGCTGGTGGACGTCGAGGGGCACGGCCGGTACGAACCGGAGGGCATCGACCTGTCCCGTACCGTCGGCTGGTTCACCACGCTCTACCCCGCCAGGCTGGAGCCGGGCACACCCGACTGGGACGAGGTGCGCAACGGCGGACCCGCCGTCGGCCGGGCGCTCAAGCGCGTGAAGGAACAGCTGCGCGCGGTGCCCGGCGACGGGCTCGGCCACGGGCTGCTGCGCCATCTCAACCCGGAGACCGCCGAGGTGCTGGCCCGGTTCGATGCCCCGCAGCTCGCCTTCAACTACCTGGGGCGGGTCCCCGGCAGCGGTGGCCCCGCCGTCACGGGCGACGAAGGCACCGTCACCACGGGCAGCGGCGGCTTCGACCCCCGTATGCCGCTGGGGCACGCGCTGGAGGTCAACTGCCTGGTCGAGGACGGCCCGGACGGGCCGTGGCTCTCGGCCACCTGGTCCTGGCCCGGCGAGCTGCTGACCGATCAGGAGGTACGCGCACTCGCCGACGACTGGTTCACCGCGCTGGAGGGCCTGGTGACCCACGCCGGACAGCCGGGCGCGGGCGGGCGGACCCCGTCCGACCTGCCGCTGGTCCCACTGGCCCAGGACGAGATCGAACGGCTGGAGCGTGTCTGGCCGCTGCTGGACGAGGTGCTGCCACTGGCCCCGCTCCAGGAGGGGCTGCTCTTCCACGCGCTCTACGAGACGGACGCCGACAGCTACACCGTGCAGCTGTCCCTGGACATGACCGGCGAACTGGACGGCGACGCGCTCGCCGCCGCCGCCGGACAGGTGCTGCGCCGCCACGGCAACCTGCGCGCCGGGTTCTGGCACGAGGGCGGCGGACAGCCGGTGCAGTTCATCCCCACCGAGGTCGAACTCCCGTGGTTCTCCTACGACGTGACCGCGCAACCCGAGGGGGAGCGGGACGCCGAACTGGATCGGATCCTGTCGGCCGAGCTGGCGGCGGGCTTCGACCCGGCGCGGCCGCCGCTGATCCGGTTCGCGCTGGTGCGGCTCGCCGCCGACCGGTACCGATTCGTGGTGACGAACCATCACATCCTGCTGGACGGCTGGTCGATGCCGGTCCTGCTGGCCGAACTCGCGGCCTGCTACGCGGGCCAGGGCTCCGCCCTGCCCCGGGTCACCCCCTACCGGGACTACCTCGGCTGGCTGGCCGCACAGGACCGCACGGCCGCCGAACTGGCCTGGGGCCGGGCGCTGGACGGGCTGGAGGAGCCGACCCTGCTCGCGCCGCCCGGCAGCGAACCGGCCGTCGCGGAGCGCCTCGAAGTGGATCTGCCCGCGGACTTCACCGCGGAGCTGACCGCCGCCGGACGACGGCTCGGCGTCACGCTCAACACCCTGGTGCAGACGGCCTGGGGCGTGCTCCTGGGCCGGCTGACCGGCCGCGACGACGTGACCTTCGGTGCCACGGTGTCCGGCCGGCCCCCGGAGATCGCCGGGATCGAGACCATGGTCGGGCTGTTCATCAACACCCTGCCGGTACGGATCCGGCTCCGCCCCGAGGAGACGCTCGCCGAGCTGCTGAACCGGGTGCAGTCGGAGCAGCTCGCGCTGCTGCCGCACCAGTACCTCGGTCTCGCCGACATCCAGCGGATCGCCGGAATCGGTGAACTCTTCGACACCGCGACCGTCTTCGAGAACTACCCCACCACGCCGGGCGGGCTCGCCGCCCCGGACGGTGCGGCACCCGCCGTACAGGTCTCGGCGACCGAATTGCGCGATGCCACGCACTACCCGCTGAGCCTGGCCGCGGCCCTCGTCGGGGACCACCTCCATGTCCGGCTCGACCACCGGCCCGACGTGCTCGGCCGGGAGGAGGCCGGACGGCTCGTCGACCGGCTGCGGCAGGTGCTGCGGACCATGGCCGAACAACCCGGCACCCGGGTCGGCCGGCTGGACCCGATGCCCCCGGCGGAGCGCGACCGGCTGCTGGCCTCGGGTGACGACCGCGGCTCGGCGGCCGGGGCCGCGACCCTGCCGGAACTCTTCGAGGCCCAGGCCGCCCGCACCCCGGACGCCCTCGCGGTGATCGCGGACGGCACCTGGCTCGACTACGCGGAGCTGAACGCGCGGGCGAACCGGGTGGCCCGGCTGCTGGTCTCCCGGGGCGCCGGCCCAGACCGCCTGGTCGCGGTCACCGGCCCCGCGTCGGTGGACTGGCTGGTCGCCCTGCTCGCGGTCGCCAAGGCGGGAGCCGGATACGTACCGCTGGACCCCGGCCTCCCGGCCGACCGGATCGCGTTCCTGCTCGACGACGCCCGGCCGGTGCTGGTGCTGGCCACCGGGCCGGCGGACGGGCTGCCGGGGCCGGTGACCGGACCCGCCGAACTCGCGGCGGCCTGCGCCGGACTTCCGGACGGGAACCTCACCCAGGACGAACGCGACCGCCCGCTGCGGCCGGGCCACCCGGCGTACGCGATCCACACCTCGGGCTCCACCGGCCTGCCCAAGGGCGTCCTCGTCACCCACGCGAACCTGGCCAACCTGGCCGCCGACCACATCGCACGGTTCGGGATCACGGCGGGCAGCCGGGTGCTCCAGGCGGTGTCGACCAACTTCGACCCGTCGCTCGCCGATGTGGCGATGGCCCTGCTCTCCGGCGGCACCCTGGTGCTGCCGCCGGCCGTCGGGCTGACCGGTGAGCAACTGGCGGCGGTGCTGGAGCGGGAGGCCGTCACCCATGTGATGCTGGCGGCCCCCGTCGCCGCGACCCTGCCGGACCGGGCGCTGCCCGCGCTGCGGGCCCTGGTCCTGGGCGGAGAGTCGCTGAGCCGGTCGCTGGTGGCCCGGTTCGCCGAGGGGCGGCAGGTGTTCAACGCCTACGGGCCCACCGAGACGACCGTGGCCGCGACCGTCAGCGCCCCGCTCGCACCCGTGGGCGGTGTGCCGCCGATCGGCCGGCAGATCCGGGGTGCGGCGGTGTACGTCCTGGACGGGGCGCTGCGGCCGGTGCCGGAGGGGACCGTCGGTGAGCTGTACGTGGCGGGCGCGGGCGTGGCCCGCGGCTATCTGAACCGGCCCGGCCTCACCGGGCAGCGGTTCGTCGCCGACCCGTTCACGGGCGACGGCGCGCGGATGTACCGCACCGGCGACCTGGTGCGGCGCCGGGCCGACGGCGACCTGGAGTTCACCGGACGGGCCGACCAGCAGGTCAAACTGCGCGGGTTCCGCATCGAGTTGGGCGAGATCGAGTCCGTGCTGGCGGACTGCCCCGGAGTCGCCAGGGCCGCCGTGGTGGTCAGGGAGGACCGGCCCGGCGCCCGCCGCCTGGTCGCCTACCTGGTGCCGACGGACGGCCACGAGCCGGTGGACCCGCGCGCCCACGTGGCCGCCGCGCTGCCGCAGTACATGGTGCCGTCCGTGTTCGTGACGCTGGAGCGGCTGCCGCTCACGGTGAACGGCAAGGTGGACCGGGCGGCGCTGCCCGAGCCCGTGACGGACGGGGCGGCGGGCCGCGGCCCGCGCTCCCCGCGCGAGGAGGAGATGTGCCGGCTGTTCGGCGAGGTGCTCGGCCTCGACCGGGTCGGTGTCGACGACGACTTCTTCGCGCTCGGCGGGGACTCGCTGTCCGCGACGCGGCTGACCGGCCGGGTGCGGGCCGTGTTCGGGGTCAGGGCGAGCATCAGCACACTGTTCCGGTACCCGACCGTCGCCGAATTCACCGAACGGATCGGAACGGACGGCGAACAGGACCCGTTCGATGTGCTGCTGCCGCTTCGTACCGGTCAGAACGGCCCCGCGCTGTTCTGTGTGCACCCCGCCGCCGGAATCAGCTGGACGTATTCCGGATTGCTCCGGCATATCGATCCGCAGTATTCGGTCTATGGAATTCAGGCGCGCGGACTTTCCGGCCCCGCCGAACTTCCGGAAACCATTGGGGAAATGGCGGCCGACTATCTGGAACAGATTCGCACGGTGCAGCCGAGCGGTCCGTACCACCTGCTCGGCTGGTCGATCGGCGGCGTGATCGCCCACGAGATGGCCGTCCAGCTCCAGGAGGCCGGCGAACAGGTCGAGCTGCTGGCCGCGCTGGACGCCTACCCCGAGGCCGTCACGGGGGAGCGGCCGGCCGCCGAGGAGGCCGATGTGCTGGCGGCGCTGCTCCAGTTCACCGGAATCGACCCGGCACAGATCACCGAGGAGCTCACCGCGGAACTGGTCGCCGGGCTCGTGGCCGGTACCGGGAGCGCCCTGTCCGGGCTGGACGAGGAGCGGATCGCCGCCCTGGTCGCCGCATGCAGGAACATGCAGCGGGCCACCCATCGCCCTCGTCTTTTCAGCGGCGACCTCCTAATGTTCGTCGCAACGCGAAACAAGAATTCCGGGTCGCCGAATCCGCAGGCATGGTCGCCCTATACGGGCGGTCGCATCCACACCGTGAACATCGACTGTGACCACGACGACATGACGAATGCCGAACCGATCGGGCACATCGGCCGGGTACTCGCAGAGAAACTCGGTGCCATGAAGGTCACGGGCCCCGCGTCCTGAATTCGAAGACCGAATCCTGACACATTCCTGATTGAGGAGGCACCCGAGTCATGTCCGAAACTCCCCCGTTCGAAGGCCGGCCTGCGGCCCCGGCGGCTCCCGGACAGCCCATCGGCGGCAGCGGTCCGGGCGTATGGGACCCGGAGTTCTTCCAGAACCCGTACCCCACCTATGCCTGGCTCCGCGAGAACGACCCGGTCCGCGGCATCACCTGGCCCGGCCCGCCCGGCCACGCCTGGCTCGTCACTCGCTACGAGGACGTCCACGCGGGCCAGGCCGACTCCCGGCTGCGCCACGACCTGACCGCGTTCATGGCCGAACTCGGCATACCCGAACCGCCCGCGATCGGCGGCGACGTGGCGCGGCTGCTCGGCCGCAACCTGACGCTGCTGGACGCGCCGGACCACCCCCGGCTGCGCTCGGTGCTGGCGCGCTTCTTCACCAAGAAGCGCATCGAGGGCATGCGCCCCCGCATCGAGACCCTCGCCGACGGGCTGCTGGACGAGCTCGCCGAGCGGGCCGGGGACGGACCCGTCGACCTGGTACGGGAATTCGCCTGGAAGCTGCCGCTCGCCGTCGTCTGCGAACTGCTCGGGGTGCCGGCCGAGGACCACGAACTGTTCGGCTACGGCACCGACGCCTCCCGGGACCAGGGCGCCACCGGCGACTACGCGGCCGGCGCGGTCGTGGCCGTCGAGCGGCTGCGCGCCCTCATCGGCGAGAAGCGGGCGAACCCGGCCGACGACGCGTTCACCTCGTTCGTCCAGGCCCTGGACGCCGGTGACTTCCTCGACGAGGACGAGGTGATCGCCCAGGCCATGCTGTTCGTGGTCGCCGGTCACGAGACCACCGTCGACCTCCTCGGCAACGGCGTCCACGCCCTGCTGAGCAACCCCGACCAGCTGAAGCAGCTCACCGCCGACCCGTCGCTGCTGCCGAACGCGGTCGAGGAGGTCCTGCGCTACTACCCGCCGACCGACATCGTCACGCCGCAGTACACCGCCGAGCCGATCCGCTTCGGCGACGTCGAGGTGGACCGCCACCAGATCGTCATCCTGTCCCGGGCCTCCGCCAACCGCGACCCGCAGCGCTACCCCGACCCGGAGCGCTTCGACATCACCCGCAACACCGCCGGCCACCTGGCCTTCGGGCACGGCCCGCACTACTGCGTCGGCGGGATGGTCGCCCGGATCGAGGGCCAGACGGTCTTCGGCCGGATCTTCGACCGCTTCCCCGAGCTGCGGCACGCGACCGGCCCCGACGGGGTCCGCTGGAAGTCCAACCCGGTCGCCCGCGGCCTGGTCTCGCTCCCCGTCGACCTGGGTACGCCCCGCAGGCCGGGGAAGACCGCATGACCGCGCCCGCCGAAGGGCCCGGGGCCCTCACCCCCGACGAGCTCCACCGGCTGCTCGTCGAGTGGAACGACACCGACCACAAGGTGGCCGAGGCCACGCTCACCGAACTCTTCGAGGCCCAGGCCGCCCGCACCCCGGACGCGCCCGCGGTGGCGCACGGCTCCGCCGAGCTCTCCTACGCGGAGCTCGGCGCCCGCGCCAACCGGCTGGCCCGGCTCCTCGTCGGGCGGGGAGCGGGGCCCGAGCGGTTCGTCGCCGTCGCCCTGCCGAAGTCCGTGGAACTCGTCGTCGCCCTGCTGGCCGTGGTCAAGGCAGGTGCCGCCTACCTGCCGCTGGACCCCGGCCACCCCGCCGAACGGCTCGCCGGCATGCTCGCCGACGTGGCCCCCGTGGCGGTCCTCACCGACACGGCGACCGTCGGCGCGCTGCCCGGTGCCGCCGCCCCGCACCTCGTGCTCGACGACCCCGCGACCGTGACGGAGCTGACCGGGTACCCGGCCGCCGACCTCACCGACGCCGAGCGGACCGCCCCGCTGCGCCCCGCCCACCCGGTCTTCGTCATCCACACCTCCGGGTCGACCGGCCGCCCCAAGGGCGTCGTCGTCGAACACCGGTCGCTCAACGTGTACCTGGCGTGGGCCCGGCAGGCGTACGGCGCGGTCTCCGGACGCGCCCTGGTGCACTCGCCCGTCGCCTTCGACCTGACGGCCACCGGGCTGTACGCGCCGCTCACCGCGGGCGGCTGCGCGCACCTGGTCGAACTGCACGAGGGCACCGCCCCCGACGCCGGGGAGCTGCCCGAGGCCACCTTCGTCAAGGCCACCCCGACCCATCTCGCCCTGCTCGCGGCCCTGCCCGACACCTACTCGCCCACCGGGCAGCTGGTGCTGGGAGGCGAGGCCCTGCTCGGCGAGGCGCTGGACGAGTGGCGCGCCCGCAGACCCGGCGCCACGGTCGTCAACGAGTACGGGCCGACCGAGACGACCATCGGCTGCATGGAGTACCGCATCGAGCCGGGCGACACCGTCCCGGCCGGCGTGGTGACCATCGGCCGCCCCATCTGGAACACCCGGCTGTACGTGCTCGACGACACCCTGGCCCCCGTCCCCACCGGCACGGTGGGGGAGCTCTACATCGGCGGCGAACTGCTGGCCCGCGGCTACCACGCCCGGCCCGCCCTCACCGCGGGACGGTTCGTGGCGAGCCCGTTCGCCCCCGGAGCGCGCATGTACCGCACCGGGGACCTGGTGCGGCGCAGGGACGACGGGCAGCTGGACTTCATCGCGCGGACCGACGACCAGGTCAAGGTGCGCGGCTTCCGGATCGAGCTCGGCGAGGTCGAGGCCGCGCTCACCGGCCTGCCCGGCATCGCCGCCGCGGCCGTCTCCGTGCACGAGGAACGGCCGGGCGGCAAGCGGCTGGTGGCCCATGTGGTGCCCGCCGACGGTACCGGCGCGCCGGTGGACACCGATGCGCTGCGCGCGGCGCTGGCCGCCCGGCTGCCGGAGTACATGGTGCCCGCCGCCTTCGTCACCCTTCCGGCGCTGCCGCTCACACCGAACGGCAAGCTCGACCGCAGGGCGCTGCCCGCACCGGACACCGCCGCCCCGGCGGCCGGCCGGGCGGCACACGGCGCGCGCGAGCAGCGGCTGTGCGAGCTGTTCGCCGAGGTGCTCGGTGAGCCCGGGATCGGCGCCGACACCAGCTTCTTCGCCGCGGGCGGCGACAGCGTCGGGGCGTTCACCCTGGTCAAGCAGGCCCGCCTGGCCGGGATCGGGTTCGGCACCAAGGACGTCTTCACCTCGCCCACCCCGGCGGGGCTGGCCGCGCTCGCCGTACCGGTGCCCACCGGGGACCACGGCGTCCAGGCACCGTCCGTGCCCGGCACCGGCGACCCTGCCGGAATCGCCGACGGACTGCCGGGCGGCACCGAGATCCTGGCCGTCTCACCGCTCCAGGACGCCATGGTCCGCCGGGCTTCGGCCGGCCGGGGACCGGGCCCGTACACCGACCAGTTCAGCTTCCCGCTCGCCGGGGGATTCGACCCCGAGGTGATGCGCCGGACGCTCGCCGTGCTCCTGCGCCGCCACCCCGCGCTGCGCGCCGTCTTCCGCACCGGCCCGGACGGGCGCCCCGTCCAGCTCGTGGTCGGTGAAGCCGAGCCCGTGCTCCATGAGTTCGACCTCTCCGCGACGGACGGGGACGAGCAGCAGCGGGAGCTGGACCGGCTGCTGCGCCAGGACCACGACACGCCCTTCGACCTGACCCGGCCGCCGCTGGTGCGGTGCACCGCGATCCGGCTCGCCCCGGACAGCTGGCGGTTCGTGCTGACCCTGGCCCCGATGCTGCTGGACGGCTGGTCGCTGCCCCTGGTCATGGGCGAGCTGTGGATGACGTACATGACCGGCGGCGACGGGGTGATGCTGCCGCCCGTCGCACCGGAACCGCCGCAGCGCGCGTACGCGAGCTGGCTGGCCGGCCGGGACACCGCCGCGACCGAGGACGCCTGGCGCGTCGTACTGGAGGGGCTGCCCGCTCCGGCGCCGCTCGCCGCCACCGCGCCGGGCACCGGCCGGGTCACCGTGGCGGAGACCACCTCCCGGCTGCCCGAGGACGTCACCGGCGCACTCGTCGCCCGCGCTCGCGCCCACGACCTGACCCTGAACACCCTGGTGACGGGCGCCTGGGCGCTGCTCCTCGGCCGGCTCACCGACCGCGACGAGCAGGTCTTCGGCGTGACCGTGGCGGGCCGGCCCGCCGAACTGCCGGGCATCGACCTGGCGGCCGGAATGTTCATGAACAACCTGCCGGTACGGCTCGGCTGGGACGGCGCGGAGCCGGTGCTCGACGTGCTCACCCGGCTCCAGCGGGGACAGGCGGGCCTGATCGCGCATCAGCACATCAGCCTGGCCGAACTCGCGGACATCGCCGGGACGGACGCGCTGTTCGACACCCTCGTGGTGTTCGAGAGCCAGCCGACGACCACCGCCGCGGCGCCCCCGCCACCGCCGCCCCCGATGCCGGGCGGACCCGGCGGGCCCGGCGGACCGGGTGGTCCCGGCGCGCCCGCCATGCCGCCTCAAATGGTGCAGATCCTCGGCATGGAGGCGCACGACGCCGCCCGCGTGCCGCTCCGCTTCGCGGTGGCTCCGGGACCGCAGCTGGGCATCCTCGCCCAGTACTGGACCGAGGCGTTCGAGCCCGGCCGGGTGGACCGGATCCAGGAGCAGTTCCTCCAGGTGCTCACCGCGTTCGCCGACGGCCTCGAAAGGTCCGTCGCCGACACGATGACCGCCGCTACCGGAGGCAGCGAACGATGATCCCGCCCCTGTGCGTACCCGAGTTGTTCCAGCTGCGCGTGGCGGCCGATCCGCAGGGCGCCGCCGTGGTGGGGGAGGACGGTGTCCTCTCGTACGCGGAGCTGAACAGCCGGGCCAACCGGCTGGCCCGGCTGCTGATCTCCCGGGGCGCCGGACCGGAGACCTTCGTCGCCGTCGCCCTGCCGCGCGGCACGGACCTGGTCGTCGCCCTGCTCGCCGTGGTCAAGTCGGGCGCCGCCTATCTGCCGGTCGACCCGGACTACCCCGCCGACCGGATCGCGTACATGCTCGCCGACGCGCGGCCCGCGCTGGTGCTGACCTCGGCGGCCGTCGCCGGACGGCTGCCCGGACCGGCGCAGCTGGTGCTGGACGACCCGCGGACCGCGGCCGGGCTCGCGGAGCAGTCACCGCACGACCCGACGAACGCGGACCGGCTCGCACCGCTGCACCTGCCCTGCCCCGCCTATCTCATCTACACCTCGGGCTCCACCGGCCGGCCCAAGGGCGTCGTCGTCTCCCACATGGGCGTGGCCAGCCTGCTGACCACGCAGCTCGCCGCGCTCGGGGTCGGTCCCGGCAGCCGGGTGCTGCAATTCGCCTCGCCCAGCTTCGACGCCGCCTTCTGGGAGCTGTGCATGGCGCTGCTGTCAGGCGCGGCGCTCGTGGTGGCACCCGAGGAACGCCTCGCCCCCGGCGAGCCGCTCGCCGCGCTGCTCACCGAACGGCGGGTCACCCATGCGACCCTGCCGCCCGCGGTGCTCGCCGCGACACCGTCCGACACCGGCGCCCTCGCGGGCGCCACCCTGATCACGGCGGGCGAGGCCTGCTCCGCCGCACTGGTGGCCCGCTGGGCGCCGGGCCGGCGGATGATCAACGCCTACGGCCCCACCGAGTCCACGGTCTGCGCCACGATGACCGAACCGTTCTACCGCACCGACCTCGGCGCCCCGCCGCTCGGCGCCGCCATCACCAACACCGAACTCCTGGTGCTGGACGCGGAGTTGAACCCCGTCCCCACGGGCACGGCGGGCGAACTCCATCTCGCCGGACCCGCGCTCGCCCGCGGCTACCTGGGCCGCCCGGCGCTCACCGCCGGGCGCTTCGTCGCCCATCCGTCCGGCAGGCCCGGCGAGCGGATGTACCGCACCGGGGATCTGGTGCGCCACCGCCCCGACGGAGAGCTGGAATTCCTCGGGCGCGCCGACCACCAGGTCAAGGTGCGCGGCTTCCGGATCGAACTCGGCGAGATCGAATCGGTCCTCTCGGCGCATCCGTCCGTCGCCCACGGCGTGGTCGAGGCGCGCGAGGACCGGCCCGGAGTCCGGCGGCTGGTCGGCTACGTGGTGCCCGCGCACGGCAGCACCGACTCGGCCGAGCTGCGCAGGCACCTGTCCGCCGGGCTGCCCGCCCACATGGTCCCGGCCGTCTTCGTGGAGCTCGACTCCCTACCGCTGACGCCGAACGGCAAGGTGGACCGGGCGGCGCTGCCCGCCCCGGACCTCGCCGCGGTGGCGGCCGGGGGCGCCCCGCCCCGCACCCCCGGCGAGGAGCGGCTGTGCGCGCTCTTCGCCGAGGTGCTCGGACTGCCCGAGGCGGGCGCCGACAGCAACTTCTTCGCCCTGGGCGGCGACAGCATCACCGCCTTCACCCTGGTGCAGCGGGCCCGGACCCAGGGGGTGGAGCTGACCGTCCAGGACGTGTTCCGGTACGGCAGCCCCGAACAGCTCGCCGGGCGCGCGGAGTCGGCCGGCCGCACCGCGGGCGCGGCGTTCGCGCCGCCCGCCGAGGAGCTGGCGAAGGTCGCCGCCGGATGGCCCGGCCACACCGCGGTCCTGCCGGTCACGCCCATGCAGCACTCGCTGCTGGCGAGCGCCCGGCGCGAGACCGGGACCGGCCGCGTCCTGCAGGACTGCTGGCAGTTCTGGCTGGAGTTCGAGGGCGAACTCGACGCGGGCACCATGCGGCTGGCCGCCGAGGCCCTGCTGCGCCGCTACCCGGAGACGGCCGCCGCCTTCGCCCACGACGGGCTGCGCCGGCCCCTCCAGGTGGTGCCGGGCGAGATCGAACTCCCCTGGACCGAACACGACTTGAGCGGGCTGGCCGAGGAGCAGCAGACCGGCGTGTTCGAGAAGCTGGCCGCCGCGGAAGCGGACCGGCCGTTCGACGTGGCGCAGTCCCCGCTGGTGCGGTTCACGCTCATCCGGTTCGGGGAGCGGCGCCACCGGCTGCTGATCGGCTTCAGCCAGCTCCAGATGGACGGCTGGTCCTTCCCGGTCTTCCTGGACGACCTGTGGGTGCTCTACCAGCACCGGGGCGACGACTCCGGGATGCCGGAGGCGGTGTCCGCGGGCCCGTACACCGAATGGCTGGCCGGACGGGACCGCCCGGCCGCGCAGGCCGCCTGGCGTGCCGCGCTGGACGGGCTGACGGCCCCCACCCTGGTACGGGAGGCCGACGCCGCACACCGCGAGGACGGGCCGCACGTCCAGGACCTGGTGCTGATTCCCGCCGATGTGACCCGTGCCCTCGGCGAACGCGCCCGGGAGAGCGGTCTGACCCTCAACACCCTGGTCCTGGGCACCTGGGGCATCGTGCTGGGCCGACTGACCGGCCGCCGGGACATCGTGTTCGGCTACACCGTGTCGGGGCGCGCCCCCGAGGTGCCCGGCATCGAGCACGCGATCGGCAGCTACGCCAATCTGCTGCCCGTCCGGGTCCGCTGGAGCCCGGAACAGCCGCTCACCGAGGTGCTCGGCCGGCTCCAGGCCGAGCAGGGTGCCCTCATCCCGCACCAGCACCTCAGCCTCACCGACATCGAACAGGCCGTGGACCTGCCGGAGTTGTTCGACGTCACCGTCGCCGCGCAGAACTACCCGGTCAACCGCCCGGCGTCCGAGGCGCTGGGGGCGGCCGCCATGCCGGCCGAGGGCGCGGCCCGGATCGTGGGCGTGCACACCCACGAAGTCACCCCGCACACCCTGCGGCTGTCCTTCCGGGCCGACGAACAGCTCTTCCTGGCCCTGGAGTACCGGGGCGGCCAGGACGTGCTGGCGGGTATCGCCGGGCAGGTGCGCGAGCTGCTCACGGCCGCCGCGGCGGACCCGGCCAGGAGCGTGGAGGAACTGCTCGCGGGCGGCTCCTCCGAAGGACGGAACCCATGAGCCAATCGCGTACCGAAAGGGCGAGTCAATGAGTGCTGACATGCTGATGGACACCCGGCTGCTGGTCGGCCGACAGATGCGGCACCTCAAGCGCGGTCCGGAGCGGGTCGTTCCCGTGGTGATCACCCCGCTGATCCTGGTGCTGCTCAACGGACTGCTGATCGGCAGCGCGATCGAGGTGCCCGGGGACGGCAGCTACAAGGACTTCATGATGGCCGGGGTCTTCGCCCAGGTCGCCATGCTGGGCATGTCCAACGCCCAGAACGGCCTCAAGGAGGACCTGCGCAACGGCCTGGTCGACCGCTTCCAGTCGCTGCCGATCGCCAGGTCCGCCGCCGTCCTCGCCCGGTCCGTCGCCGAACTGCTGATGATGTTCGTGGGCTGGCTGGTGATCGCCGGGGTCGGGCTGCTGATCGGCTGGCGGATGCACGAGGGCCTGCTGCGGGGCATGGCCGGGATCGGCCTGATGCTGCTGTTCGGCTACCTGTTCATCTGGCTGGGCATCCTGGGCACGGTCTCCGGCCGCAACCCCCAGTCCTCCGGCATCGGTTCGATGATCGTCATGCCGATGCTGTTCCTGTCGCCCGCCTTCTTCCCGATCGACAACCTGCCCGGCTGGCTCCAGACCGTCTGCGAGTGGAACCCGTTCAGCTCGGTGGTCGTGGCCTGTCGCGAACTGTGGGGCAACCCGAACCCGGTCGTCACCGGCGCCTTCCCGGTCGAGCACCCGATCCTGGTGGCGACGCTGCTGCCCGTGGTGCTGCTGATCCCCGTGATCCCGCTGGCCGTCCGCCGCTACCACTCCGTGGTCGGGCGGTGAGCTGACATGAGGGTGTTCTCCCCGGTCGGCCGCTGGTCCGCGGCCACCCTGGCCTCACTGCTGGGCGTCCAGATCTTCCAGGTCGCCCTGGCCTGGTCGGTGCTGCGGGTCTCCGGTCCGCTGTCCGCCGCAGTGGTCCTGGCCCTCGGGACGCTGCCCCGGATCGCGATGATGACCGGCCTCACCGCGGGCCTGGCGGCCCGGTTCGCACCGCTGCGGCTGTCGGCCGGCGGCGAGCTCGTCCGGGCCGTGCTGGCGCTGGGCGCCGCCGCGGCACTGGCGGGCGGCCGGCCGGCCTTCGTGACGCTGCTCGTGGCGAGCGTGGCCTTCGGTCTCGTCGAGGCCGTCACCGAACCGGCGACCGGGGGCCTGCCCGCCCTCGTCGCGGGCCCCGCCGACCAGCAGCGGATGCAGGCCCTGCGCACCACGCTGTTCCGGACGACGGTCGTCCTCGGCGGACCGCTCGCGGGCCTGAGCGCACTGCTCGGCCTGTCCACCGCGCTGATCGTCAACGCGGCGGTGTTCGTGGTCTCCGCGGCGGTGTTCGCGCTGCTGCGACCGCTGCCCGCCGACTCCGGCGCACCATCCGGCGCCATGCAGCCGATGGGCGGCATGCCCGGCATGGCCGGGCCGCCCGGACCGGACTCCCCGAAGCTCGGCGAGGCCCTCGCCCTGCCCGGCGTGCGGGCGGCGCTGATCTGCACCGTCCTCGTCGAACTGGGCTGCCCCGGTGCCTTCAACGTCGGCACGCTGCTGCTCGCCGACCACCGGGACTGGGGGGTGACGGGGTTCGGCGTGCTCGTCGGGGCCGTCGGCCTCGGCACCGTCACCGCCGCGCTCGCCCCGTCGTTCGCCCGGTCGCTCCGGGGCAGCGGCGCGGGCCTGATCCTGGCCTGCGTGCTCACCGCCGCCGCCATGGCCGGGCTCGCCGTCGCCCCGAACCTGCCGGTCGCGGCCGGGCTCACCGTCGTGATGGCGCTGACCGCCGCGGCCGCGTCGGCGGCCACCCTGGGCGTCCTGTTCAGCGGACCCCGGCCGGAAGCGCTCGGCATGGTGATGGGGGTCGTGATGGCGGCGGGCGCGCTCGCCGCGCCCCTGTCGTACGTGCTCG
>NZ_JBEXPH010000090.1:0-33869 GCF_040611955.1 Streptomyces sp. NPDC006510
CGCGCCCGCGGGGCGGGCGCGCGGGTGGGCGCGCCGCCGGGGGGCATGTTTGGGCGGGGGGCCGCCGGGGCGCCGGTACAGCGGCCGGATCCGGCCGGGCCGGCCCGCGGGGGAGTGGCCGTCCGGCAACAGCGCCGTCACGGACAGGGCGGGGCCGGTGTCCTGGGGCACGTACCCGTGCTCCACGGCGAAGAGCTGGTGCCCGTCGGCGACCCGCCACAGCTCGGGGCGGGCGGCATCGATCAGCCGGTGGTCGGGGAGCAGCCACTGCTCGTCGAACGGGCCGTGCGCGATCCGTACCGGCTCGGGGCACGGTCCCTCCTCGCGGGCGAACCGGCCGGTGCCGGTCGCCTGTCCGGGCAGCGCTGCCACCGGGGTCTGCGGGGTACGGGAACGGGTCGCCCGGAACAGCCGCTCGCGTTCGCCGGCCGGGGCCCGTACCAGTCGCTCCCAGCGCGCTCTGAGGGAGGCGGCGTCGGGGGCGATCACCCAGGGGCGGCCGGTGCGCAGCGGCCGTACGGACCAGGGCATGAGGTCGTCGAGGAGCGGGGCGCCCGCGTCCTGGCCGTCACCGGAGCCGCCCGCCGCCCGTGCTGCCACCGTGTCGTCCTCCCCGTCGCCACGTCCGCCCGCCTTCCCGGGCATCGTAGCCGCGCCCGTGCGGCGCGAGGCAGTGCGTCAGTGCGCTTCCACGGTGACCGAGAAGGCGAACCGGTCGCCCCGGTAGCGGATCTGCGCCACGTCGACGACCTGGCCGCTCTCGTCGTACGTCACGCCCGTGTAGAACAGGATCGGGCTCAGCAGCGGGACCTGGAGGAGCTCGGCGGTGGCCGGGTCGGCCAGGCGCGCCTCGACCGTGTCGGTGATGCGTGCGATGCGGACGCCGACCCGGTCGCGCAGCACCTTGGTCATCGGCCAGCGTTCGAGATCGGCGACGTCGAGGCGGGCCGCGATCTCGGGACGCACCACGTTCTCCGCCCAGTTGGTGGGTTCGTCGCTGTCCCCGTCGCGGCGCAGCCGGCGGTAGCTGACCACCTCCGCGCAGTCGGGGAAGTGCTCGGCGAGGTCCCCCGGCACGGCGACCGGGCCGTGGCCCAGCACGGAGGCCCGCTCGCCCGACTGCTGGGCCACGATCGCATCGATCGAACCCAGCAGCCGGACCGGTGACACCCGGCGGGCGCGCGGCTCGATGAAGGTTCCGCGCCGCCGGTGCCTGCTGATCAGCCCTTCCGTCTCCAGCTCCTTGAGCGCCTGGCGCATGGTCAGGACGCTGACGCCGTAGTGCGCGGCGAGCTGCTCCTCGGTCGGCAGCCGCGCCGAGGCGTCCTTGGCGCGGCCGAGTATCGAGGCGCGCAACGACTGCGAGACCTGGTACCACAGCGGCAGCTTGCGGTTCAGGACCAGCGAGTCGGGGGCGAAGGCGGGCCCCGGGGAGATCTCGGGCGTCTGAGGCACCTGGGGCCTTTCGTTCGGATCGGGCCGGGGGCGGGAGCGGCGGTGTCGCCTACGGCCTGAAGTTGCGGCTCAGACCCTGCCACACGTCGTCGTAGCCGTGCTGAAGATGTCCGGCGGTCGCCGCCTGCCCCGTCGCCGTCACCGGCCAGCGGGTCTCGAACATGAAGGCCAGGCCGTCGTCGATCTTCTGCGGCTTCAGCTCCGCCTCGCTGGCCCGGTCGAAGGTCTCCCGGTCCGGTCCGTGCGCCGACATCATGTTGTGGAGCGAGCCGCCGCCCGGGACGAAACCGCCCTTGCCGGCCGTCTTCGCGTCGTACGCGCCCTCGATCAGGCCCATGTACTCGCTCATCACATTGCGGTGGAAGTACGGCGGCCGGAAGGTGTCCTCGCCGACCAGCCAGCGCGGCGCGAAGACGACGAAGTCGACACCGGCCAGACCGGGGGTGTCGGACGGCGAGGTCAGCACCGTGAAGATCGACGGGTCGGGATGGTCGTAGCTGATCGAGCCGATGACATTGAAACGGTGCAGGTCGTAGACGTACGGGGTGTGATTGCCGTGCCAGGCGACCACATCGAGCGGCGAGTGGTCGTAGGTAGCCGACCAGAGGTTCCCGCAGAACTTGTTGACCACCTCCACCGGGCGGTCGTCGTCCTCGTACGCGGCGACGGGGGCGAGGAAGTCCCGGGCGTTCGCCAGGCCGTTGGCGCCGATCGGGCCGAGGTCGGGGAGGGCGAAGGGCTGGCCGTAGTTCTCGCACACATAGCCGCGGGCGGTGGCGTCGAGCAGCTCCACACGGAAGCGGACGCCGCGCGGGATCAGCGCGATGTGGCCCGGTTCGGCGCGCAGCAGGCCCAGTTCGGTACGGAGCAGCAGGCCGCCGCGCTCCGGGACGATCAGCAGCTCGCCGTCCGAATCGCTGAACACCCGGTCCGTCATGGACGAATCGGCGTGGTAGAGGTGCACGGCCATGCCGGTGCGTTGCGTCGCGTCGCCGTTGCCGCCGAGGGTCCACAGGCCGGCCAGGAAGTCCGTACCGGCCGCGGGCTCGGGGAGCGGATCCCAGCGCAGCCGGTTGGGGTCGGGCACGGATTCGGTGAACGGGGCGGTCCGGATCGCCCCGTTGTCGATACGGACGAACGGGGGATGCGCGGCCGACGGACGGATCCGGTAGAGCCAGGAACGGCGGTTGTGGGCACGCGGTTCGGTGAAGGCCGAGCCGCTCAGCTGCTCCGCGTAGAGCCCGAGGGGTGCGCGCTGGGGGGAGTTGCGGCCGTGCGGCAGCGCGCCCGCTACCGCCTCCGAGCTGTGCTGATTGCCGAAACCGGCGGAATGCTCCAGCGCCTCCGCCGTTTTCCTCGCCTGCTCGATGCCGCCCATGTGCGCTCCCGGTGCCGAAGGAATCCTATGGGTAACCGTAGGAATTGGATCGGGGTGAGTCAACGGCATTCGTGATGCGCAGGGGGGTTCCAAAAGTTGAACAATGCTCTACTCTCCCGCACATGTCGTGGACACGAAGACTTCTGGTGGTCCTGGCGGCGCTGGCCGCCGCCCTGCTTGCGGCCCCGGCCGCCCAGGCGCACGAAGAACGTCCGGTCACCTTGCCCGACGGCACCGGCAGCGTCCCCGTGTACCGCACCGGCGAACCCGATCTGCTGGTCTGCAAGAGCGACCGGGCGGACTTCGAGCGCCGGGTGTCCCGCTTCCCGGACGGGCTGCGGACCCGGAACCTGAAGCTCTTCGAACGGTGCCGGAAGTCCGGCTACCGCCATCTGCAACAGGCCGTCGACGCGGTCGACCGGCCGGGCATGAACATCGCCATCCTGCCGGGCCTGTACGAGGAGGAGCCCTCGCTGCCCAAGCCGACGGGGGAGTGCGCCCGGCTGAAGGCGCCCAACTCCCGGCTCGGCTACCAGATCCTGTCGTACGCGCAGCAGGCGCGGTGTCCGCACAACCAGAACCTGGTGGCGATCCTCGGCAAGAAGGACCTCCAGATCGAGGGCACGGGCGCCGAGCGCACGGACGTGGTCGTCGACGCCAAGTACCAGAAACTCAACGCGATCCGCGCGGACGGCTCCGACGGCATCTACTTCCGGAACTTCACCGCCCAGCGCACCACCTTCAACTCCCTGTACGTCCTGGCCCAGGACGGCTTCGTCATCGACTCCGTCCTCACCCGGTGGAACGACGAGTACGGCTTCCTGACCTTCGCGAGCGATCACGGGCTGTACAAGAACTGCGAGTCGTACGGAAACGGCGACTCCGGCATCTACCCCGGCAGCGCGTCGAACATCAACGACGCGTACGGCTACGACGTGCCGCGCTACTCCATCGAGATCACCGGCTGCCGCAGCCACCACAACATGGTCGGCTACTCCGGCACCGCGGGCGACTCCGTCTATGTCCACGACAACGAGTTCGACCACAACATGGGCGGCGCCTCGATGGACAGCGCCTTCCCCGGCCACCCCGGACTGCCGCAGAACCACGCCCGTTTCGAACGCAATCTGATCCACGACAACAACGCCGACTACTACCCCTACGTCGCCGACGGCACCTGCGCCAAACCGCCCGTGGACCGGGGCTACGAGGACGGGGTCGTCTGCCCGCAGATCTCCATGCCGCCCGGCTCCGGCATCATCACCGCGGGCGGCAACTGGAACCTGTACGAGAACAACTGGATCTACGGGCAGCGGCGCGCCGCCTTCTTCCTCACCGCCGTCCCCGCCTTCATCCGCGGTGAGGGCGCGCTGTCCAAGCAGGCCGACACCTCGCACCACAACCGGTACGCGGGCAACCACCTCGGCAAGGACAAGGCGGGCAACTCCCGGCCCAACCGCACCGATGTCTGGTGGGACGGCCAGGGCGAGAGCAACTGCTGGCAGCCGGACACCGGGCCGTCCTCGCCACGCGCCCTGCCCGCCTGCGGTTCCGAGCGCGGCGCGGTGTCCGGACGCACCGACCGGCTCGTCGGCGAACCGGTCAAGCTCGCCCAACTGCTCGTCTGCGCCGACTACAACGTGCAGGCACGCCGGCTGCCGGCCGGCTGCGACTGGTACGGGGCGCGGGGCATCGAGCGCATCGAGGTGCAGGTGGCGCTGGCGGTAGCGGTGGTGCTCGCGCTGGTCGGCGGGGTGCTGTGGTGGCGCAGACTGCGCGGCAGCCGGCTCGCCACGGTGGTCACGGGGGTCGGTGTGATCGGCCTCGGGCTCGATGTGGCCGGATCGACGATGGGGCTGGCCGCCTCCTATGTGCCCGCGCTGGCGCTGCTGCTGACGGGGGTGTGGTGGACCGGCATCGGTCTTGTGCTCCGGAGGGAGCGGCCCTGGTTGGGCTGGACCACGGTGGTGCTGGGTGCGCTCACCCTGCTGGACGCCGTGGACAAGGCGGTGTTCATGATCCCGTGGATTCCGCTCAGCCCGGCCTGGGTGCGTGGACTGCTCGGCGTGGTCTGGGTGGTGTGGGCCGTGGTCGCCGCGGCCCGGCACGGCGACCGGGACAGGCCGGAGACGGCTCCGGACCCGGCCCCGGACCCGAGTTCTGCCCCTGCCCCGACCTCTGCCCCGGCTTCGGGTCCCGCCCCGGAAGGAGACGGATCGTGATGCATTTCCGCCGACCGCTGCGGCCCACCCGGCCGGTCACCGCCGCCGTCACCGTGCTCACCGCGGGCGCCCTCGTGTTCGGTGCGAGCGCCTGCGGCGGGCGGGCCACCACCCATCACAAACCCGGCACCAGCCATGAGCAGGCCGGCGGCAGCGTCGGCCGGCTGCTCACCGCCGACGACGGATCCGGCAACCGGCTGCGCCAGGTCGACGCCGAGGGCGCCCCCGCGGTGACGGTCGCCGTCCGGCCGGACTCCGAGGACGGGTGGAACGTCCACCTCTCCGTACGGAACTTCAGGTTCACCCCGGACAGCGTGGGCGGCGCCGCCCTCCTCGGGCGCGGCCACGCCCGGCTGTTCCTGGACGGCCGCCCCCTCGCCCGCGTCTACGGCTCATGGTTCCACCTCCCCGCCTCCCTGGTCCGCGGTGCCGGCGGCGGCACCGGCCTCACCGCACGCCTCTACGCCGACGACCACACCGCCTGGGCCGTGAACTCCGCTCCCGTCCAGGCCACCACCTCCCTCGCCACTCCGTCCGGAGAGGCAACCGGCTCCGCGACACCGCGACCCCCGACACCCCGTCCCGACAAGACACTTGAGATCGTCATTTCGTACGGCAGGGTCAGCCCCGAACCCGGCCGCACCGAGATCAAGAAGGGCCGGACCATCGAGCTGCGGGTCCGCAGCGACCGTGCCGACACCCTCCATGTCCACGGCTACGACAAGGAGGCCCGGCTGCCCGCGGGCAGGACCGTCACCCTGACCCTCACCGCCGACCGCAGTGGGCTCTTCGAGGTCGAGACCCATGAGTCCGACCTGCTCCTGACCCAACTCGTCGTACGGTGAGCGTCCTCGCCCATGGCATCGGCGCCCAGCACGACCTGCCGCTGTCGCCCTTCTACGCCTTCGCCGGGGCCTTTGCCGCGCTTTTCATCTCCTTCCTGGCGCTCGGCCTGCTCTGGTCCGCCTCCCGGTTCCGCGGCGACCGGGCGGGCCGCCCGCTGCCGTCCGCCGTCCAGCGCCTCGCCGACGGCCGCCCCACCCGTATCGCCCTGCGCGCGTTCGGACTTGCCGCCGCCCTGTACGTCATGCTCAGCCTCCTCCTCGGCCCGGACGACCCGGACCGCAACCCGGGCCCCGGCGCCGTATACGTACTCCTCTGGGTCGGGCTGGTGCCCGCATCGCTCCTCCTCGGTCCCGTCTGGCGGCTGATCAACCCGCTGCGCACCGTCCACCTCCTCGCATGCCGGGCACTGGGCCGCGACCCCGCCGTGGGCCGCCCCCTTCCCGAACGGCTCGGCCTGTGGCCCGCCGCGGCCGGGCTCCTCGCCTTCACCTGGCTCGAACTCGTCGCCCCCGACCCCGCGTCGACCACCACCCTCCTGATCTTCCTCTCCGTCCACACCGCCGCCCAACTCGCCGGCGCCGCCCGCCACGGCGCCGGATGGTTCGACCGGGCGGACGCCTTCGAGGTCTACTCGGGGCTGCTCGCCCGGCTCTCGCCACTCGGCCGCCGCCCCGCCGACCGCCGCCTCGTGCTCCGCTCCCCGTTCAACGGACTCGACGCCACCCCGCAGACCGCCGGACTCGTCGCCACCGTCTGCGTCATGCTCGGCTCCACCGCCTACGACGGCTTCTCCGACGCCCCGTCCTGGATCAGCACCGTCCAGACCTCACCCCTGGGCCGCACCACCGCGGCCACGCTCGGACTCCTGGGCGCCGTCGCCCTCGTCGCCGCCCTCTATGCCCTCTGTGCCGGCGCCGTCCGGCTGATCTCCGGTCAACTGCGCCACCCCCTCACCGCCTTCGCGCACTCGCTGGTCCCGATCGCCCTCGGCTATCTCATCGCCCACTACTTCACACTCTTCGTCACCGAAGGCCCACGCACGGTCATGATGGCATCCGGCACTGACAGTCCGGTCCCGCCCGAGTCGCCGCTGGGCCCCGGCGGTGTTGCCACGCTCCAGGTCGCCGCGATCGTCCTCGGCCACGTACTCGGCGTCATCGCCGCCCACGACCGGTCCGTGCGCCTCTTCCCGCCCGGCCGCGCCGTCGCGGGACAACTCCCGCTGCTGGTACTGATGATCACGTACACCACCGGCGGGCTGTCGCTGCTCATCGCGTGAGAACCACCCGGGGGCCGGCGGCCGCCGCCCCGCCGTCCGCACCGGAGCCCACCGGCCGCCGCCCCGCCGTCCGCACCGGAACCCACCGGCCACCCGCCCGTCGACCCACCGGACGTCCGCCGGAGAGGAGAGCCACGGCATCATGGAGCCCGTGCCCCATGCGAACACGAACCTCCGCCGCGCCCCCGTGCAGCAGCGCAGCGCCGAGCGCCTCGCGCGGATACTCGACGCCTGCGCCGAACTCCTCGACGAGACCGGCTACGAGCAGCTGTCCACCCGGGCCGTGGCCATCCGTGCCGGGGTCCCCATCGGCTCCGTCTACCGGTTCTTCTCCAACAAGCGCGCGCTGACCGACGCGCTGGCCCGGCGCAATCTGGACAGTTACGCCGAGCGCATCACCGCCCGCCTCGCGGTCATCCCGACCGCCGACTGGCGCAGCGCCATCGATGCCGTGCTGGACGAGTACCTGGCGATGAAGCGCTCCGTGGCCGGATTCGCCCTCGTCGACTTCGGTGCTCCGGCCCCCGAGGACGACCCCGCCCGTGACGCCAACCAGCGGGTCGCCGGCCGGCTCATCGAACTGCTCTCCGGACACCTCGGCCGCGCCCCCGACGAGGATCTGCTGCGCACCGTCCTGATCTGTGTCGAGGCCGCCGACGCCCTCCTCCAACTCGCCTTCCGTGCCGACCCGTCGGGCGACCAGGCCATCGTCGCCGAGACCCGCGTCCTGCTGCGGGCCTATCTGGCGCGCGTCCTGGACTGACCGCGCGGCACCGTCCGGCCGTCCCCGGCAGCCTCGTCGCGACAACACCTCCCCGCCGTGCGTACCGGTCGGTACGCTCGCCGTGCTGGCCCACGTGCGCGCGCCACCGCTGTCGCCGCCCCGGGGAGGGCCCATGTCGCACGACCCCAGCAGCCCCCGTACCGCCGCGCATCTGCCCTCTCTGCGAGGCCACCTGCGGACTCGGCCTCACCGTCGAGGGGACCAGGGTCACCGGCGCCCGGTACGGCGAGGGCTTCGGCGCCGACCCCGACGGCCTCACCCTGGAGCGCCTGCTCGACCATCCGCACGGCATCGACCTCGGACCGCTCCGGCCCCGGATCCGTGACGGTGACCCCCGCCGCGACGACCGAGCCCGTGGCGGCGACCGGCGCGCCAGCGGGGGCGCCGGTTGTGCCCACGCCGTGATCCCTGCGCTGACCTGGGGTTTTGCTCGTATTGCTCGCATGTCAACATCTTGTTAACGCTGCGAGCCGCGCCCTAACGTCATCCGCACCGCCGAGTCCGGTGGGAGTTCAAGGGTGAGCGATAGGTATCCACATGCTGACAATCCTCGGCTTCGCCATGATTGCGACCTTCCTGGTCCTGATCATGATGAAGAAGATGTCGCCGATCGCGGCGTTGGTCCTGATCCCCGCGCTGTTCTGCGTCGCCGTCGGGCAGGGCGCGAAGCTCGGTGACTACGTCATCGAAGGCGTCGGCAATCTCGCCCCGACCGCCGCGATGCTGATGTTCGCCATCGTCTACTTCGGCGTGATGATCGACGTCGGCCTCTTCGACCCGATCGTGCGGGGCATCCTGCGCTTCTGCAAGGCCGACCCGATGCGGATCGTCGTCGGTACGGCCGTGCTCGCCGCCATCGTCTCCCTCGACGGCGACGGCTCCACCACCTTCATGATCACCGTTTCGGCGATGTATCCGCTCTACAAGCGCCTCAAGATGAGCCTGGTGGTGATGACCGGTGTCGCCGCCACGGCGAACGGCGTCATGAACACCCTTCCCTGGGGCGGCCCCACCGCCCGCGCCGCCACCGCGCTCAAGCTGGACGCGGGCGACATCTTCGTCCCGATGATCCCGGCGCTCGGCGTCGGACTGGGCGCGGTCCTGCTCCTCGCCGTCGTGCTGGGCCGGCGCGAGCGCAAGCGGCTCGGCATGCTCACCCTGGACGAGGTGCTGGCCACCGAGACGGCCGCGGAGCCGGAGACGGTGCTCGTCGGGGCGGGCGGCGGCAGCGACCGTACCCACAAGAACTCCGGCGGAGCCGGTACGGGCACGGGTGCGGGCGGCGACGCGGCGGAGAACACGGACGCGGACGCTGACGGGGACGAGGGCTTCAAGGGCCTGGACCCGAACCGGGCCACCCTGCGCCCCAAGCTCTACTGGTTCAACGCGGGCCTCACCATCGCCCTGCTCACCGCGATGATCATGGAACTGATGCCGATCCCGGTGCTCTTCCTGCTCGGCGCGGCCCTCGCCCTCACCGTCAACTTCCCCCACATGCCCGACCAGCGGGCCCGGATCGCCGCGCACGCCGACAACGTCCTCAACGTCTCCGGCATGGTCTTCGCGGCCGCCGTCTTCACCGGCGTCCTCTCCGGCACCGGCATGGTCGAGCACATGGCCGACTGGCTCGTCGGCGCGATCCCCGACGGCATGGGCCCGCACATGGCGATCGTCACCGGCATCCTCAGCATCCCGCTGACGTACTTCATGTCGAACGACGGCTTCTACTTCGGGGTCGTCCCGGTGCTCGCCGAGGCGGGTGCCGCCCACGGTGTCTCCCCGCTGGAGATCGCCCGCGCCTCCCTGGTCGGCCAGCCCCTGCACATGTCGTCCCCGCTGGTCCCGGCGGTCTACGTACTCGTCGGCATGGCGAAGGTCGAATTCGGCGACCACACCAGGTTCACCGTCAAGTGGGCGGCGCTCACCTCGCTGGTGGTGCTCGGCGCCGGACTCCTGTTCGGCATCATCTGACCGTGCGCACCGTCCAGGAGCCCGGCAGGAGCTGGCTGCTGCGCCTCGTCATCGCCTTCGCCTTCGCGGGGGCGGTGTCGATGGCCCGGCCCGCCGTCTCCTACCGGGCTCTTTCGCTCGGCGAATGGGGTCTCCCCTGCTCGAACGCAGTTGAGAGCCTGGGGAAGAGCGCGCCATCGGCGTGATCGCCGGGGTGTACGCGCTCCTCCCGCTCTTCGCCGCCGTCCCGCTGGGGCGCCGGACCGACCACGGCCGGGTGCGCGCCGCCGCCGCCACCATCGCCTGCCGCCCGGTGATGACCCCGATGCTCCGGGTCCTCGGCCGCACGGCGCTGCTCACCACGACCTGTCTGCTGGGCGGCGTCCTCTGCGCGGGCATCGCCCTGCCCGTCCCCGTGGCCGTGCTGGCAGTGATGGTCGCCGTGCTCGGCTTCTGCCTCGGGGTCGGGCAGCCGCTCTCGATGACCACCGTCGTCCAGGCCGCCCCACCGTAGGCCCGGTCCACCGCGCTCGCCCTCCGGCTGACCGGAAACCGCCTGGGGCAGGTCGCGGCCCCCGCGTCCGCCGGTCCGATCGCCGGGGTGGCGGGCACCGCGGCACCGTTCGTGATGCTCGGCGCCCTCCTGTTCGCGGCGGCGGGGCTGGGCGTACGGGGCGGGCGGCGGGCCCGGAAGACCGGTGCCGCGGTGCCCGTACCGGCCCCCCGGCCCCCGCGGCGCCCCGCCGGCCGGAACCGTGTCTGACCCCTGCCGCACCTGTCACCTTGCTGCCGCCGGGACCCGGCCGTTGACCTCAAGTCCGCTGGAGGTCGTACGTTCCTCCCATGAGCATGGAAACCACCGCGTGGACACAGCTCCACAACGTCATGAACGCGCAAGCGGACCGACGCCCCTTCGACCGGACCACACTGCGGCGCATCGCCGCGTTCGCCCGCCCGCACCGGCGCCGGGTCGCCCTGTTCCTGATCCTGAGCGTGGCGACGGCGCTGCTCGCGGTCGCCACCCCCGTACTCGCCGGCCGTGTCGTGAACGCCATCGTGATCGGCAAGGAGTCGGGCACCGTCACCCGGCTGTCCCTCCTCATCGCCGTGATCGCCGTCGCGGAGGCAGCGCTCGGCCTGGTCAGCCGCTGGCTCTCGGCCAATCTCGGCGAGGGCCTGATCCTCGATCTGCGCACCGCCGTCTTCGACCATGTGCAGCGCATGCCGGTCGCTTTCTTCACCCGGACCCGCACCGGTGCGCTCGTCAGCCGCCTGAACAACGACGTCATCGGAGCCCAGCGGGCCTTCAGCAACACACTGTCCGGCGTCGTCAGCAACGTCGTCACGCTGCTGCTCACGCTCGGCGTCATGCTCTCCATCTCCTGGCAGATCACCGTGCTCGCCCTGGTGCTGCTGCCGGTGTTCGTGCTGCCGGCCCGCCGGATGGGCACCCGGATGGCGAGGCTCCAGCGGGAGGCCGCGGCCCACAACGCCGCGATGGGAACCCGGATGACCGAGCGCTTCTCCGCACCCGGCGCCACCCTGATCAAACTCTTCGGCCGCCCCGCCGACGAGTCCGCCGAATTCGCCGTCAGAGCCGGCCGGGTACGTGACATCGGCGTACGTACGGCCATGGCCCAGTCGGCGTTCATCACCGCCCTCACTCTCGTGTCCGCGCTGGCGCTCGCCCTGGTCTACGGGCTCGGTGGGTTCTACGCACTGCGCGGGCAGCTGGACGCGGGCGCGGTCGTCGCCCTGGCCCTGCTCCTGACCCGGCTGTACGCACCGCTCACCGCACTCGCCGGGGCGCGCGTCGAGGTGATGAGCGCGCTCGTCAGCTTCGAGCGGGTCTTCGAGGTCCTGGACCTCGAACCGCTCATCGACCAGAAGCCGGACGCCCGGGCGGTCCCGGACGGTCCGGTCTCCGTCGAGTTCGACCGGGTGCGGTTCGGCTACCCCTCCGCCGACAAGGTCTCGCTCGCCTCGCTGGAGGATGTCGCGAGCCTCGACACCCGAGGCGGCGACGAAGTGCTGCGCGGCATCTCCTTCCGCGCCGAACCCGGCCAGACGGTGGCGCTCGTCGGCTCGTCCGGCGCGGGCAAGTCGACCATCGCCCAACTGCTGCCGCGCCTGTACGACACGGACGAGGGCGCGGTACGCATCGGCGGCGTCGATGTACGCGACCTGACCGCCGACACCCTGCGCGACACTCTCGGCATGGTCACCCAGGACGGCCACCTCTTCCACGAGTCGGTCCGCGCCAATCTGCTGCTCGCCCGCCCCGGGGCCACCGAGGAGGACCTCTGGGACGCGCTGCGCCGCTCACGCCTGGACGGTCTCGTCGCCTCGCTGCCCGACGGGCTCGACACCGTCGTCGGCGAACGCGGCTACCGGCTCTCCGGCGGCGAACGCCAGCGGCTGACCATCGCCCGGCTGCTGCTGGCCCGCCAGCGCGTCGTCATCCTCGACGAGGCCACCGCCCACCTGGACAACACCTCCGAAGCGGCCGTCCAGGAGGCGCTCACCGAGGCGCTCGCCGGGCGTACCGCTGTCGTGATCGCCCACCGGCTCTCCACCGTACGGGCGGCCGACCTCATCCTGGTCGTGGAGAACGGGCAGATCGTGGAGCGGGGCACGCACGACGAACTCCTCGCGGCGGGCGGCCGGTACGAGGAGCTGTACCGCACCCAGTTCGAGAACCCCGGTGCGGAGCAGGGGGAACTCGGCCGGCAGCCCCTGGCGTGACGGGCGTCTCTGGCGCCCAAAAACTAACAGCGCTAGTTTGGGTGGCGGACGACCTCGTCCGCAACCGTGTCAGGGAGGAACAGCGATGAAGCCCCACGACGGCCTGTACATCGACGGGGCCTGGCGGCCCGCCGCAGGACGGGACACGATCGCCGTCGTGAACCCGGTGGACGAACAGGTCATCGCCGAGGTCCCGGCGGGAGGGGCCGAGGACATCGACGCCGCGGTACGGGCCGCCCGCGCCGCGCTCCCGGCCTGGGCGGCCACCGCGCCCGCCGACCGTGCCGCCAAGATCGCCGCCCTGCGCGATGTGCTCGTCGCCCGCAAGGACGAGATCGCCGAGACCGTCACCGCCGAACTCGGCGCGCCACTGCCCTTCTCGCAGGCGGTGCACGCGGGCGTACCGATCCTGGTGGCGGGCTCGTACGCCGAGCTGGCCGCCTCCTACGCCTTCGAGGAGAAGGTCGGCAACTCCACCGTGTACGCCGAGCCGGTCGGCGTCGTCGGCGCGATCACCCCGTGGAACTACCCGCTGCACCAGATCGTCGCCAAGGTCGCCCCCGCGCTCGCGGCGGGCTGCACGGTCGTCCTCAAGCCCGCCGAGGACACCCCGCTGACCGCCCAGATCTTCGCCGAGGCGGTCCACGAAGCGGGCGTCCCCGCAGGCGTGTTCAACCTGGTCACCGGTCTCGGCCCGGTCGCCGGACAGGCCCTGGCCGAGCACGACGGCGTCGACCTGGTCTCGTTCACCGGCTCCACCGCCGTCGGCAGGCGGATCGGCGCCACGGCCGGCGCGGCCGTCAAGCGGGTCGCCCTCGAACTGGGCGGCAAGTCCGCCAATGTCATCCTGCCGAGCGCGGACCTGGCCAGGGCCGTCGGCGTCGGCATCGCCAACGTGATGGGCAACTCCGGCCAGACGTGCAGCGCCTGGACCCGGATGCTGGTGCACACCTCGCAGTACGACGAGGCGGTCGCACTCGCCGCGGAGGCGGCCGCCAAGTACGGCGACCGCATCGGCCCGCTCGTCAACGCCAAGCAGCACGCGCGGGTGCGCGGCTACATCGAGAAGGGCGTGGCGGAGGGCGCCCGCCTCGTCGCGGGCGGCCCCGAGGCCCCGCGCGAACAGGGCTACTTCGTCAGCCCGACCGTGTTCGCCGATGTCACCCCGGAGATGACCATCGCCCAGGAGGAGATCTTCGGCCCCGTCGTCTCGCTCATCCGCTACGAGGACGAGGACGACGCCCTGCGCATCGCCAACGGCACCGTGTACGGCCTCGCGGGCGCGGTCTGGGCGGGCGACGAGGCCGAGGCGGTGGCGTTCGCCCGGCGGATGGACACCGGACAGGTCGACATCAACGGGGGCCGGTTCAACCCGCTCGCCCCGTTCGGCGGCTACAAGCAGTCCGGCGTCGGCCGCGAGCTGGGCGCGCACGGCCTGTCCGAGTACCTCCAGACCAAGTCCCTCCAGTTCTAGGAGCTCCGCGCATCATGGTCCGTGCCGCTGTACTGCCCGCCGTCGGCTCTCCCCTGGAGATCACGGAGATCGAGCTGCCCGAGCCGGGCCCCGGCCAGGTCCGGGTCAGGCTCACCGCCGCCGGGGTCTGTCACTCCGACCTGTCCCTGACCAACGGCACGATGCGGGTGCCCGTGCCCGCCGTGCTCGGCCACGAGGGCGCCGGCACCGTCGTCTCCGTCGGCGAGGGCGTCACCCATGTCGCGCCCGGTGACGGGGTCGTCCTCAACTGGGCGCCCGCGTGCGGGAAATGCCACGCCTGCTCGCTTGGCGAGGTCTGGCTGTGCGCCGACGCGCTCACCGGAGCCGGCGCCGTCCACGCGCACCGCGCCGACGACGGCAGCGACCTCCACCCCGGCCTGAACGTCGCCGCGTTCGCCGAGGAGACGGTGGTCGCCGCCAACTGTGTCCTGCGGGCCCCCGACGGCGTCCCGCTCACCGACGCGGCCCTCCTCGGCTGCGCCGTCCTGACCGGATACGGCGCCGTGCACCACTCGGCACGGGTCCGCGAGGGCGAGACGGTCGCCGTGTACGGCGTCGGCGGGGTCGGCCTCGCCACGATTCAGGCGGCCCGCATCGCCGGCGCCTCGAAGATCATCGCGGTGGACGTCTCCGCGGAGAAGGAGGAACTGGCCCGCAAGGCCGGGGCCACGGACTACGTCGTGGCGTCCGGGACCACCGCGCGCGAGATCCGCGGCCTCACCGGCAAGCAGGGCGTGGACGTCGCGGTCGAGTGCGTGGGCCGCGCCGCCACCATCCGTACCGCCTGGGAGTCGACCCGCCGCGGCGGCCGGACCACGGTCGTCGGCATCGGCGGCAAGGACCAGCAGGTCACCTTCAACGCCCTGGAGATCTTCCACTTCGGCCGCACGCTGTCCGGCTGTGTCTACGGCAACTCCGACCCGGCGAAGGACCTCCCGGTGCTGGCCGGGCACGTCCGGGCCGGCCGCCTCGACCTGAGCGCGCTCGTGACCGGACACATCGCGCTCGACCAGATCCCCGCCGCCTTCGACGACATGGTCGCGGGCAGGGGCGGACGGGCGCTGGTCGTCTTCTAGACCGGCGCCCCATGGCCCCGGCCGACTTGTTCCTCTTCCCCTTCGGCTGCTTCTGCCCCGGCCGCTCAGCGGCGGCCGGTTTCCCGGTGTTCCGCGTCATGCAGGCGTTCCTCCACCGGCCGTGCCGGATTCTTCCGCGTCACGCCGGTTGGCGGACGCATCCGGGAGACCGCCACCCCGGCCAGACAGAGCAGCCCGCCGCCGACGGTGAGCGGTGCGGGCACCTCGTCCAGCAGCAGCCAGGACATCAGCACCACCAGCGCCGGCACCGCGTACGTGGTGGCACCCATCCGGCCCGCCGTGGTCCTGGCGAGCGCGTAGGCCCAGGTGGTGAAGGCCAGCGCGGTCGGGAAGAGGCCCAGATAGACCATGTTCAGGGTGGCGGACAGCGGTGCGTCGGCGGCGTCGGAGATCAGCGCACCGGAGAACGGCAGACAGGCGACCGTGCCGACCAGGCAGCCGAAGGTGGTGATCTGCAGCGCGGAGCCGTGCCGCAGGGCGGGCTTCTGCCGCACCACCCCGGTCGCGTACGCCACGGCGGCCAGCAGGCACAGCAGCACGCCGAGCACCGAAGCGCCGCCGTGCCCCGACATCGAGAGCCCCACCACCGCGGCGCCCGCGAACGACACGGCCATGCCCGCCAGCAGCCTGCCGGGCAGCCCCTCGCCCAGTATCCGGGCACCGAGCAGCGCGATCAGCAGGGGGCCGATGTTCACCACCATCGCGGCCGTGCCCGCGTCGACCTGCTGCTCACCCCAGTTGAGCACCACCATGTACAGCCCGAACCAGAGCAGCCCGGACCAGATGATCCCGGGCCAGGCGGCCCGCGACGGCAGCCCCTCGCGCCGCACCACCAGGAGCGCACCGAGCGCCAGCGAGCCCGCGAGCAGTCGGCCGAGGGCGAGCGCACCGGGCGAGTAGGCCTCGCCGGCGCTGCGGATGGAGACGAAGGCGGAGGCCCACAGCAGCACGGTGGTGCCGGCCGCGGCGGTGGCCCGCCAGTCGCGGTGCGCGGCGGCGGAGGGGGACGGGGTCGTTGTCATGGCTCAGACCGTAGGGCCACGACGCTTCGGCCCCTACCGAATTGTCGCCGGCTCGATGCCGAGACGTTCGTACAGCGCCCGCTCCCCGTCCGGGGTGGCCTTCACCGCACGCCCGGACCCGATCCGTACGCACCACCCGGTGTCCAGCGCATGGCGGCACAGCGCGGCGCCCGCGACCCCGGCCAGGTGCGGCCTGCGCTCCGTCCAGTCCAGGCAGCTCCGTACGAGGGGACGCCGCGAACCCGTCTCCAGGCCGATGCCCAGCTCGTCGAACCAGCGCAGGCCCTCGTCGGTGAGCGCGAAACCGGTGTCCTGCGCCAGCAGTCCCCGTACGGTCATGGCGTCGGCGATCGCGATGCCGATCCGCCCCGCGAGATGGTCGTAGCAGGTGCGGCCGCGGGCCATCGCGCTGCCCGCGCTCGCCGCGCTCAGGGTGCGCGGCCGCTCGGGCACGGGGCCGGGGACGACCTGGGCCGCCAGGTCCTCGACGAGGTGCGCGGTCCGTTCGTCGGCCAGCCGCAGATAGCGGTGGCGGCCCTGCCGCTCCTCGGCCAGCAGTCCGCCCGCGACGAGTTTGCCGAGGTGTTCGCTGGCCGTCGACGGTGCCACGGAGGCGTACCTGGCCAGTTCGCCGGCGGTCCAGGCGCGGCCGTCGAGCAGGGCCAGGCAGAAGGCCGCGCGGGTCTCGTCGGCGAGGAGCGCGGCCAGGGCGGCGAGCCGGGGCGCGGCCGGGTCGGGGTGTGCCATGCGTGCCATGCAGTCCAGGATGCGTCAGGAACGCTTCGGCGCCGGCCGAACCGTCCCGGGCGGTGTCAGCAGCTCGTACTGGAGCGAGAGGCCGTCGACCAGGGCCCGCAGCCCGGTCTCGAAGGCTCCCTCGTCGACCTTCTGGCGGTGCTCGGCCAGCAGGTGGGCCTGGCCGAGATGCGGGTAGTCGGCGGGGTCGTACGCGGTCTCGTCGTCGACGAAGCCGCGGGCGAAGGAGCCCAGTGCCGAACCGGTGATGAAGTAGCGCATCAGGGCCCCGATGTACGTCGCCTGGGCGGCCGGCCAGCCGGCCCTGACCATCGCGCCGAACACCGCGTCGGCGACCCGGAGTCCGGCCGGCCGGCGGCCCGGACCCCGGGCGAGCACCGGAACGATGTGCGGGTGCTCGGTGAGCGCCGCACGATAGGAGACGGCCCAGTCGTACAGGGCGGCGCGCCAGTCGCGGCTGTCCGACTCGTCGAACATCGACAGATCGACCTGCGAGGAGACGGCGTCCGCGACCGCGTCCAGGATCTCGTCCTTGTTGCGGAAGTGGTTGTAGAGCGAGGGTCCGCTGACCCCGAGTTCGGCCGCGAGCCGACGGGTGGACACGGCGTCGAGCCCCTCGGAGTCCACGAGTGCGCTCGCCGTCTCGACGATGCGGTCTCTGCTGAGGAGGGGCTTGCGCGGTCGGGCCATGCGGCACATAGTAGGGCCTGCGAACGAAAAACTAGCAGTGCTAATTAAGGGTGGGGAGTCGAAGGATGGACCTGGGGCTCAGCGAGGAGCAGGAAGCCGTCCGGAAGCTCGCCAAGGACTTCGTCGCCCGTGAGATAGCCCCCCATGTCGTGGAGTGGGACCGGGCCGAGAACGTCGACAAGTCGATCGTGAAGAAGCTGGGCGCGGTCGGCTTCCTCGGGCTGACCGTTCCCGAGGAGTACGGCGGCTCGGGCGGCGACCACCTCGCCTACTGCCTGGTCACCGAGGAGCTCGGGCGCGGCGACTCCTCGGTCCGCGGCATCGTCTCCGTCTCCCTCGGTCTGGTCACCAAGACCATCGCCGTCTGGGGCGACGAGGAGCAGAAGCGGCACTGGCTGCCGAGGCTCACCGCGGGCGAGGCGATCGGCTGCTTCGGCCTCACCGAGCCAGGCACCGGATCCGACGCCGGGAACCTGACGACGAAGGCCGTCCGGGACGGTGAGGACTACGTCATCAACGGCGGCAAGATGTTCATCACCAACGGCACCTGGGCCGATGTCGTGCTGCTCTTCGCCCGCACCGGTGACACCCCCGGCCACAAGGGCATATCCGCCTTCCTGGTCCCCACCGACACCCCCGGTCTCACCCGCCGCACCATCCACGGCAAGCTCGGCCTGCGCGGCCAGGCCACCGCCGAGCTGGTCCTGGAGGACGTCCGGGTTCCCGCGTCGGCGCTCCTGGGCCCGATGGGCAAGGGCTTCTCCATCGCCATGGCCGCCCTGGCCAAGGGGCGGATGTCGGTCGCGGCCGGCTGCGTCGGCATCGCACAGGCCGCCCTCGACGCCGCCGTGGGCTACGCGGGTGAGCGCGAGCAGTTCGGCAAGTCCATCGCGGGCTACCAGCTGGTCCAGGAACTCATCAGTGACATCTCCGTGGACGTCGACGCCGCCCGGCTGCTCACCTGGCGGGTGGCGGACCTCATCGACCGCGGCGAGGACTTCGCCACCGCCGCCTCCAAGGCGAAGCTCTTCGCCTCCGAGGCCGCCGTCCGCGCCGCCAACAACGCGCTCCAGGTCTTCGGCGGCTACGGCTACATCGACGAGTACCCGGTCGGCAAGCTGCTGCGCGACGCCCGGGTGATGACGCTGTACGAGGGCACCAGTCAGATCCAGAAACTGATCATCGGCCGCGCGCTCACCGGGGTCTCCGCCTTCTGAACCGCGCCACCGCTCGAACGGGCGTCTGAGTACCGGACTGAGTACGGGAACGGATGTGGCGCACACCACGTCGGCCGATGCTGGGCGCCATGAGTGAGACAGCATCGGTCAAGCAGCAGAGCACCGCGGCCTTCTACGGCCAGGCCGTCGCCTCCTTCGGGGTGGCGATCGCCGCGGTGGCTCTCGGTATCTACTTCCTGGACGCCGACGCCTGGGTCCGCGGATTCCTCGCGATCGGCGTCCTCTACCTCGTCACCTCCTGCTTCACCCTGGCCAAGGTCATCCGCGACCGCCAGGAAGCGGGACAGATCGTCAGCCGGGTCGACCAGGCCCGGCTGGAGAAGATCCTCGCCGAGCACGACCCCTTCCAGAAGCTCTGATGATCCCGCCGGACGGACCCTAAGCGCTTGCTCAGGTTCGGGGTATGGTGTTCGTCCTGCTGACGAGAGGGGCGAGTGACGATGAGCACGGCGGAGGAGACCGACGGCGACAGCGCGCCGTGGGCCGAGGTGACGCCCGAGGCGGCCAGGCGGCTGCTCGTCGCCGCCGTCGACGCCTTCGCCGAGCGCGGGTACCACGCCACCACCACCCGTGACATCGCGGGCCGGGCGGGGATGAGTCCCGCCGCGCTCTACATCCACTACAAGACGAAGGAAGAGCTGCTCCACCGGATCAGCAGGATCGGCCACGACCGCGCCCTGTTCGTCCTGGAGGCGGCCGCCGACAGCGGGGGCACGGCGGCCGAGCGGCTGGCCGAGGCCGTACGGTCCTTCGTCCGCTGGCACGCCGAGCGGCACACCACCGCCCGCGTGGTCCAGTACGAACTCGACGCCCTCGGTGCGGAACACCGCACCGAGATCGTCGAGCTCCGGCGCAGGAGCGACGCGGTGGTGCGCCGGATCATCGGCGAAGGCGTACAGGCGGGGGAGTTCGACGTCCCCGACGTGCCGGGCACCACGCTCGCCGTGCTCTCGCTCTGCATCGACGTGGCGCGCTGGTTCAACGAGCAGGGCAGCCGGACGCCGGACGAGGTCGGCGAACTGTACGCCGACCTCGTACTGCGCATGGTCGCGGCGGGACGTCAGAAGTAGTAGCGCGACACCGACTCGGCCACGCAGACCGGCTTGTCGCCGCCCTCGCGCTCGACCGTGACGACGGCGGTGACCTGCACCCCGCCCCCGGCCTCCTCGACGCCCTTCAGGACCGCCGACGCGCGCAGCCGTGAGCCCACCGGCACGGTGGACGGGAAACGGACCTTGTTCGTCCCGTAGTTGATGCCCATCTTCATGCCCTCGACCCGCATGATCTGCGGTACGAGCGTCGGCAGCAGCGAGAGCGTGAGATAGCCGTGCGCGATCGTTGTGCCGAACGGGCCGGCGGCGGCCCGCTCCGGGTCCACGTGGATCCACTGGTGGTCACCGGTGGCCTCGGCGAAGAGGTCGATCCTCTTCTGCTCGATCTCCAGCCAGTCGCTGTGCCCCAGCTGCTCGCCCACCCCGTCGCGCAGCTCCTGTGCGGACGTGAAGATCCTCGGCTCTGCCATGTCCCTGGTCCCTGCCTTCCAGCTCTAGGCCATCCCTCGGCGCACTGTCTAAGCGCTTGCTCAGCATGGTTGGCGGGTGCGTTCCTGTCAACGACGGACCGGCCGGAGGCGGGCCAGTAGGGTTGGAGGGGTGCCCCAGATCCCACAGACATTCCATGAGCTCACGGTCGGACAGCTCTCCGCGCGCAGCGGCGCCGCGGTTTCGGCCCTGCACTTCTACGAGGCCAAGGGCCTGATCAGCAGCCGCCGCACCAGCGGCAACCAGCGCCGCTACAGCAGGGACGCACTGCGCAGGGTGGCGTTCGTCCGGGCGGCGCAGCGGGTCGGCATCCCGCTCGCCATCATCCGGGACGCCCTCGCCGAACTCCCCGAGGAGCGCACCCCGAACCGCGACGACTGGGCGCGGCTCTCCGCGGCCTGGCGTTCCGAACTCGACGACCGCATCGCGCGGTTGGGGCGGCTGCGGGACGATCTCACCGACTGCATCGGCTGCGGCTGCCTGTCACTGGAGAACTGTGTGCTCTCCAACCCCGACGATGTCTCCGGCCAGCGGATCAGCGGCTCGCGCCTGATGCCGGAGCGGCCGTCGGCCGAGCGGCCGTAGCTCTGGCCGGAAGCGTTTCCGTGCCGGGCCCGGCTCCGGACTGCGGATCCCGGACATCCAGGGGCCCCGGCCGCGACGTCCGGGGCCCGAGGCGTGTCCGCCCCAGGGCCGACCGCCCGGATGCCGGGCGGGCGCGGGCACGTCGGAGGGCCCCGTCGCCCGTCACGCCACCGATGCCAGGTCCCGCCGAGGCGCGCTCCGCGCCTTCGCCAGCGCCCCCGGAGTGAGCACCGGCTGCGGCACCACGATCCCGCAGCCCGTGCAGACCGGCCCCGACCACGGCCCGTGCTCCGGCTCCTGCCGCCAGTGGATCCCGTCGCCCGCGCACACCGGGCAGACCGTGCCGGGCTCCGACTCCAGCGCCGCGATCAACCGGCGCAGGACCACGGCGAGCGGCGCCGACGGATGCACCGCCGGGTCCGCGCAGCGGGCCACCCCGTAGCCGCCCCAGGTGCGCCGGTGCCAGTCGTCGAACGCGCCGGGACGGCGCAGCCCGTCGTGCTTCTCCCGCCTGCGGCGC
Source organism: Streptomyces sp. NPDC006510 (assembly GCF_040611955.1). NCBI lineage: Bacteria > Bacillati > Actinomycetota > Actinomycetes > Kitasatosporales > Streptomycetaceae > Streptomyces > Streptomyces sp. NPDC006510. The sequence continues at coordinate 21,604 of NZ_JBEXPH010000090.1, forward strand.
TCGGCGAAGCCCGCCTCGTAACCGAGCCAGACCGCCCGTGCCGCCTCCAGTTCGTCCAGCGCGCGCATCAGCCGCGCCGGATCGGGGGACCGGTCCTCGGGACCGATACCGTGCCGGGTGCACAGATGGTCCCAGGTCGCCCGATGCCCGTAAGGGGCGAACCTCTCCAGGCACTTGCGCAGCGAATACCGCCGCAGCGCCAGGTCGCTCCGCGGATCACGGACCTGTCTCGCAAGACTCCGGAATCCCGCCACCGCACCGTCACCTCCGTCGCTCGTACTTCGGCGTCAAAGGATGGACGTACGGCCGCCCGATTCGGATCCACCGAGGGCGACGTTGTCCGGATTTCGATACGGTCCGTCACCGCATCGCCGCGGACGGCGCCATGTGACGATTCGGAAAAGGTGACGGTTATTCACCTTACTGACCGGTCGTACCGCCAGTAACCTCCGGCGCACAGCCACTCGGAGGAGCGCGCATGCCCCCACGCACCGTCAAGCTCAGAGCCGCCACCGTCATGGCGGTCCTCGCACTCGGCACCACCCTGCTGGCGGCCTCGCCGCAGGTGGGCGCCGCGGCAGCGGAACCCGACCCCGTCACCGACTACTGCCAGGGGCAGTGCGACGACATCCTGCCGCCCGGCGAGAACGGCAACGCCACCCTCGTGGAAATCCTCGGCAACAAGGCGTTCGGTACGCACCCCGCCCACAGCGACGACCAACTCGACCGCTACAACGGCCTGGTGGCCGGACACACCGGTCTCACCGACCAGAAGCTGACCGATTTCTTCAACGACGCCTCGTTCGGTGTGCCCAAGGACAAGGTCGAGTCGGTCACCTCGCCCCGCGACGACGTCACCATCACCCGTGACAAGGCCTCCGGTGTTCCGCACATCAAGGGCACCACCAGGTACGGCACCGAGTTCGGTGCCGGATTCGCCGCCGGGCAGGACCGGCTCTGGCTGATGGACCTCTTCCGGCACATCGGACGCGGCGAACTGACCTCGTTCGCCGGCGGCGCCCTCGCCAACCAGGGCCTGGAGCAGCAGTTCTGGCCGCAGGCCCCGTACACCGAGGCGGACCTCGAAGCCCAGGTCGAGTACATCAGGACCCATGAGGGCGCCCGCGGCGAACAGGCCATGGCGGATGCCCAGGCGTATGTCGACGGCATCAACGCCTACCGCGAGAAGTCCAAGAAGGGCCGCTACTTCCCCGGCGAGTACGTCCTCACCGGCAAGATCGACGCCATCACCAACATCGGTGAGATACAGCCGTTCAAACTGACCGACCTGATCTCCATCGCCTCGGTCGTCGGCGGCCAGTTCGGCGGCGGCGGTGGCGGGGAAGTGCAGGCGGCCCTTTCACTGCTGGCCGCCCAGCAGAAGTACGGCGTCGCCGAAGGCACCAAGGTCTGGGAGTCGTTCCGCCAGCGCGAGGACCCCGAGGCCGTGCTGACGGTCCATGACGGCACCTCGTTCCCGTACGCGGGCAAGCCCGACAAGGCCCGCGGCACCGCGCTGCCCGACGCCGGGTCCGTCACCGCGGAACCCCTGATCCACGACCGCACCGGCTCCGCGGGCACCGGCAAGAAGGCCCCGGTGAAGGCTCCGGCCGGGCTCAAGAAGGCCCAGGGCATCCACGACGACGGAGTCATCCCCGAGGGATCACTGCCCGGTTCCGGATCCGGCGCCCAGAAGCGCGGCATGTCCAACGCCCTGCTGGTCTCCGGAAAGCACACCGCGAGCGGAAACCCCATCGCCGTGTTCGGGCCGCAGACCGGCTACTTCGCCCCGCAGCTGATGATGCTCCAGGAACTCCAGGGGCCGGGCATCAGCGCCCGCGGGGTCTCCTTCGCCGGTGTCGGCATGTACATCCAGATGGGCCGCGGCCAGGACTACGCCTGGAGCGCCACCTCGGCCGGCCAGGACATCACCGACACCTACGCCATCGACCTGTGCGAGCCCGACGGCTCCACGCCCACCAAGGACTCCACGCACTACCTCTACCGCGGCACCTGCACCGCCATGGAGACGCTGGAGCACACCAACTCCTGGAATCCGACCGTCGCCGACTCCACGGCGAAGGGCTCCTACCGGATGCAGGTCCGGCGCACGAACTACGGCATCGTCACCCACCGCGCCACCGTGGGCGGCAAGCCCGTCGCGTACACCTCGCTGCGCTCCACCTACCGCCACGAGGCCGACTCGATCATCGGCTTCCAGATGCTCAACGACCCGGAGTACGTCAAGGACGCCGCCTCCTTCCAACGGGCGGCGAGCCATATCGACTACGCCTTCAACTGGTTCTACGCCGACTCCCGCACCGCCGCCTACTACAACAGCGGCATGAACCCGGTGCGCGCGGCGGGCGTCGACCCGGCGCTGCCGGTGCGGGCCGAGCGGGCCTATGAGTGGCAGGAGTTCGAACCGGCCGCGAACACCGCCGCCTACACCCCGTTCGCCGAGCACCCGCACTCCAGCGGGCAGGACTACTACATCTCCTGGAACAACAAGCAGGCCAAGGGGTACGCCGCCGCGGGCTTCGGGCTCGGCGCGGTGCACCGGGGCGATCTGCTGGACGACCGGGTGGCGAAGCTGGTCGAGGAGGGCGGGGTCACCCGCGCGTCCCTCACCCGGGCCATGGCCCAGGCCGCGGTCACCGATCTGCGCGGTGAGCAGCTGCTGCCCGAACTGCTGAAGGTGATCCGCTCCCGGCCGGTGACCGATCCCGAACTGAACGGCGCCGTCCAGCAGTTGGAGTCCTGGCGGGCAGCCGGTTCGCAGCGCAGGGAGAGCAGCCCCGGTTCGCACGCGTACAGCCACGCCGACGCGGTGCGGATCATGGACGCGTGGTGGCCGAAGCTGGTCGAGGCCGAGTTCAAGCCGGGGCTCGGCGAGGGCCTGTTCGGAGCGCTGACCGCCAACCTCGCCACGGACGAGTCCCCGGCGGCCAGTCACGGGCCGAGCGGGGCGCACAGCGGATCCGCGTTCCAGTACGGCTGGTGGGGCTTCGTCGACAAGGACCTGCGCCGGGTCCTGGGGCAGCCGGTCAAGGGGCCGCTGGCCAAGGCGTACTGCGGCAACGGCGATGAGGACAGCTGCCGCGACGCACTGCTCGCGACCCTGAAGCAGGCCGTGGCCCTGCCGGCGACCGAGGTGTATCCGGGGGACGACAGCTGCAAGGCGGGCGAGCAGTGGTGCTCCGACTCGATCATGCACCGGCCGCTCGGCGGGATCGCCCAGAAGTCCATCCACTGGCAGAACCGCCCGACGTACCAGCAGGTGGTGGAGTTCCCCGCCCACCGGTAGGGCCTGTCGGCCCGTGAGGGCACAAGCCGTGTGCCGGGCGGACCCGATCCTTCGGGCCCGCCCGGCCCGTCTCACCGGTACTGGAGATACCGCTTCCGCACGGCCCGGAACGCGGCGAGATCCTCCGCCCAGGCCCCCACCACCTCATCCGTGTCCGCGCCCGCGTCGATCATCGTGCGGACCCGGGTGTTGCCGGTGAGCTTGTCGATCCAGTTGTCCGAGCGCCAGGCGAACCCGCTCCACGTCCGCTTCGCCGTCACCAGCAGCGCGATCCCGGTGCGTACCGGGTCGAACGACTCGCGGTCGTGGACGTGCAGTTGCACGCCGCCGACCGTCTTCCCCTGGAACTTGGAGAACGTCGGCGCGAAGTACGCCTCGCGGAACGCGACCCCGGGCAGGTCGAGCGCGTTCGCGGCCGCCGCCCAGCGGTGGTCGATGCCCTCCGCGCCGAGCAGTTCGAACGGCCGGGTCGTGCCGCGTCCCTCGGAGAGGTTCGTGCCCTCGAACAGGCAGGTTCCCGAGTAGACCAGTGCCGTGTCGGGCGTCGGCATGTTGGGGCTCGGCGGCACCCACGGCAGCCCGGTCGTGTCGAAGAAGTCCGAGCGCTTCCACCCCGACATCTTCACGATGCGCAGGTCCACCGGCCGCTCGGCCAGGAACCGGGCGTTGAAGAGCAGCGCCAGCTCGGTGACCGTCATGCCGTGCGCCTGGGCGATCTCCCGGCGGCCCACGAACGTGCCGAAGGCGGGGTCGAGCACCGGGCCGAGCGCCGCCCGCCCGGTCACCGGGTTCGGCCGGTCCAGGACGACGAACCGCTTGCCCGCGAGCGCCGCCGCCTCCATGCAGTCGTACAGCGTCCAGATGTACGTATAGAAGCGGGCGCCCGCGTCCTGGATGTCGAAGACGACCGTGTCCACGCCGGACGCGGTGAAGACATCGGCGAGCGGCTGACCGCTCTTCAGGTACGTGTCGTAGACCGGGAGTCCGGTCGCCGGGTCGTCGTACCGCCCCTCCGAACCGCCCGCCTGTGCGGTGCCGCGGAAACCGTGCTCGGGCCCGAAGACGGCGATCAGGTCCACCCGCTCGTCCGGGTGCATCACATCGACGATGTGGCGCACATCGGAGGTGATCCCGGTCGGGTTGGTGACGACCCCGACCTTCTGCCCCTTCAGCAGCGCGTAGCCGTCCGCCGCCAGCCGGTCGAAGCCGGTGCGGACCCGGCCGTGCCCCTTGCCCGGAGCGGGGGCGGCGATGGCGGCCCCGGTACCGGCGGCCGTTGCCGCGAGGGCACCCACCGCACCACCGGCGGCCAGCAAACCACGTCTGGACAGGCTCATCGGGCTACCTCCATGATCGCGACCTCTGTCATGGTCACGCACGCTAGCGCGCGTTCAGGCCATACGGAACGAGCCGGACGGGACAGTTGTGACGGGAGTGCCGTCCGAGCGGTGTCCAGCCCTTCCGCTCCGCCATACCGACTGGTTAGTCTGCCGGTGCAGTCGGCTGAGAGGCGGGACCCGATGAGTACGGTGCAGGGCGCGGGCGTGGTGGTCACCGGGGCCGGAGGCGGCATCGGAGCCGCTCTGGCCCGCAGATTCGCCGCGGAGGGCGCGCGGGTCGTGGTCAATGACCTCGACGAGGCGCGGATCAAGCCGCTGGCCGAGGAGATCGGCGGCATTGCCGTCGCCGGCGACGCCTCGCAGATCGTGGACGCCGCCAGGGACGCGCTCGACGGCACCGTCGACATCTACTGCGCCAACGCCGGCCTCGCCTCTCCCGGCGACGTCTTCGCCGACGAGGAGGTCTGGGCCGCGGCCTGGGACGTCAATGTGATGGCCCATGTCCGCGCGGCCAGGGCGCTGCTGCCCCAGTGGCTGGAGCGCGGCAGCGGCCGCTTCGTCTCGACCGCGTCCGCCGCCGGACTGCTGACGATGATCGGCGCCGCACCGTACAGCGTCACCAAGCACGGCGTCGTCGCCTTCGCCGAATGGCTCTCGCTCACCTACCGCCACCGCGGCATCAAGGTCCACGCCATCTGCCCGCAGGGCGTGCGCACGGACATGCTCGCCGCCGCCGGATCGGCCGGGGAACTCGTCCTCGCCCCCAGCGCCATCGAGCCCGAGGCGGTCGCCGACGCGCTCTTCGACGCCATGGCCGAGGACCGCTTCCTCGTCCTGCCGCACCCCGAGGTCGGCGGGTACTACCGGGCCCGCAGCAAGGACACCGACCACTGGCTCGGCAGCATGAACCACCTCCAGCAGAAGTGGGAGGAGACCGGCGCATGACCGAGTCGATCTACGCTGCCAAACCCTGGATCCCGCTGCTCAGCGAGGCCCAGCGGGCCCCGGTCAGCCCGGCCGAAACCCTCGTCCACGCCTTCCGGGACTCCGCCGCCCGCAGCCCCGAGCACCCCGCGCTCGCCTACTTCGACGGACGCCTGAGCTACCGCGAGACCGGCGCGCTCTCCGACTCGGTGGCCGGCCACCTCGCCGCCGCGGGTCTGGAGCGCGGTGACCGTGTCGCGATCACGCTCCAGAACACCCCGCAGTTCGTGATCGCGCTGCTCGGCGCCTGGAAGGCCGGAGCCACGGTCGTCCCGCTCAATCCGATGTACAAGTCCGGCGAGGTCGGCCACGTACTGAAGGACGCCGAGGTCACCGCGCTGATCTGCGCGGACCGGGCCTGGGAGGCGTATCTGCGGTCCACCGCGGCCGACACCCCGACGGTACGGATCGCCCTCACCACCAGTGAGCTCGACCTCCAGACGCAGAACGACGCACGCGTGCTCGGCTTCGAGCGGCTGCCCGTGCCCGAGGACACCGACGACCTGGTCGCCGTCGCCCGGCAGGGCCTCAGGGCGCCCGAGGGGCGCGAACCCGGCTCCGCCGACGTGGCGTTGATCAGCTACACCTCCGGGACCAGCGGCACCCCCAAGGGCGCCATGAACTCCCACGGCAACATCATGGTCAACGCCGAGCGCCAGCGGACCGGGCACCCCGTCGCCGAGGGCTCCTCCTACTTCGCGCTCGCCCCGCTCTTCCACATCACCGGCATGGTCTGCCAGCTGGCCGCCTGCTTGACCAACGCGGGCACCCTCGTCCTCGCGTACCGCTTCCACCCCGGCGTCGTCCTCGAAGCCTTCGCCGAGCACCGCCCCGCCTACACCGTGGGCCCGTCCACCGCCTTCATGGCGCTCGCCGCCCACCCCGACGTCACCCCGGAGCACTTCGCCTCCTTCCAGGTGATCTCCTCGGGCGGCGCACCGCTGCCGCCCGCCCTGGTCGAGAAGTTCCGGGCCGGCTTCGGCCCGTACATCCGCAACGGCTACGGCCTCACCGAGTGCACCGCCCCCTGCGCCTCCGTCCCGCCGGAGCGGGAAGCCCCCGTCGACCCGGTCTCCGGGACCCTGTCCGTCGGCATCCCCGGCCCCGACACGGTGGTCAGGATCCTCGACGAGAACGGCGCGGAGGTGCCCTTCGGCGAGCAGGGCGAGATCGCGGTCCGGGGCCCGCAGGTGGTCTCCGGCTACTGGCGGCTGCCCGGGGCCACCGCCGCAGCCTTCCCGGACGGCGAACTGCGTACCGGCGACATCGGCTTCATGGACAGCGCGGGCTGGCTCTATGTCGTCGACCGCAAGAAGGACATGATCAACGCCTCCGGCTTCAAGGTCTGGCCGCGTGAGGTGGAGGACGTCCTCTACACCCACCCGGCGGTCCGGGAGGCGGCCGTCGTCGGCGTCCCCGACACCTACCGCGGCGAGACCGTCCGTGCCTATGTCAGCCTCCGACCCGGCGCCTCGGCCGAACCGGAAGAACTGAGTGCGTACTGCAAGGAACGGCTTGCCGCGTACAAGTATCCGCGCGAGGTCGAGATCCTGACCGAACTCCCGAAGACGGCGAGTGGGAAGATCCTCAGGCGGGAACTTCGTTCCCCTCGATAACCGATTCATGTGGAAGGCAGGTGGCGGCAATGGCCAAGGCGACGGACGGGGACACGGCTCCCGTCCCTCAGCGGCTGCTGGCCGCCGCCACCCGGCTCTTTGCCGAGCAGGGCTACGACCGCACCTCGGTCCAGGAGATCGTCGAGGCGGCGGGCGTCACCAAGGGTGCGCTCTACCACTACTTCGGCTCCAAGGAGGACCTGCTCCAGGAGGTCTACGCCCGGGTGCTCCGCCTCCAGCAGGAGCGCCTCGACGCCTTCGCCGACGCCGACGCCCCCGTCGAGCAGCGACTGCGCGACGCCGCGGCGGACGTGGTGGTCACGACCATCGAGAACCTCGACGACGCCTCGATCTTCTTCCGGTCCATGCACCACCTGAGCCCGGAGAAGAACAAGCAGGTCCGGATGGAGCGGCGCCGCTACCACGAACGGTTCCGGGCCCTGGTGGAGGAGGGCCAGAGCAGCGGGGTCTTCTCCACGGCCACCCCGGCCGACCTGATCGTCGACTACCACTTCGGTTCGGTCCACCACCTGTCCACCTGGTACCGGCCCGACGGCCCGCTCAGCCAGCAGGAGGTCGCCGACCACCTGGCCGACCTGCTGCTGCGGGCGCTGCGTCCCTAGGGCCTGGGGCCAGGGGATCCCGCGGGCCGGTGAGCCGTTCGAGGAGCGCTTCCGCCGCCGGGTTGCGGGGCCGGGGCGCCCGCCCGGCGAGGACCACCGTCCGGCCGGGCTCCGGCTGGCGGATGCTCACACAGGGCAGCCCCGCGTCCGCACCGATCCGCCGCGGCACGATCGCCACGCCGATCCCGGCCCGTACGAGATCGACGAGCAGCCGGATCTGCGTGACGTCACAGGTGATCCGGCGTTCCAGCCCGCAGTGCGCGGCCAGCCTCCGCACCGCGGTCTCCAGACCGGTGCCCGCGCGGAAGTCCACGAACGGCTCGTCGGCCAGGTCCTTGATCAGGGTGCGCCCGGCGGTCGCCAGCCGATGGCCCGGCGCGGTGATCAGCACCAGGTCCTCGTGCCAGGTCGCGAACCCGGCGATGCCGTCGGGGAGTTCGGCGGCGTCCGGGGCCAGATAGGCGAGATCCAGCTCACCGGTCCGCAGCCCCGCGACCAGTTCCGGTGTCGTCGCCTCGCGCAGCGAGATCTGCACCCCCGGCAACCGCCGGTGGTACGAGGCCAGCTCGGCCGCCAGATCCACGCAGGTCAGTGTCTGGATCGTGCCGATCCTGACCCGGCCCGTCACCAGCCCCGCCACGGCCGCCACCGCGTCCCGTGCCGCCTCCGTCCCGGCGAGCACCGACCGGGCCGACGGCAGCAGCGCCCGGCCCGCCTCGGTGAGGACCACCCGCCGGCCGGTCCGGTCGAACAGCTCGGCCCCCAGCTCCCGTTCGAGGTTGCGCACGGAGGCGCTCAGCGCGGACTGCACGATCAGCTCGGCCCGGGCGGCGGCGGTGAAACCGCCGTGCGTGACCACCGCCACGAAGTGACGGAGTTGGCGTAGCTCCATCCATCCACATTATCGATCGCAGCCAGCTGAACCATCTGTTGGACCGATCACGGCCGCGGGCCGAAGCTGGATGTATGACTCACATCCAGCCGTCCGCGCATGTCCCCGCACTCTGGACCGCGGCGTACGGACCGCACCACGCGCCGGCCGTACGCTTCGCCGCCCGGTGCCTGCTGCGTGTGAGGGCCTTCGTCCGCGATCTGGCGCTGGCGGACCATGTGGGGTCCGGCGGCTACTGAGAGCGAGGACGGGCCCCGAATTCGCTGGTGGGGCCGGAACGCGCCCGGTTAGCATCCGACGATGCGGACACCGGTCGACGAACAGATCCACGATGCCGAGCGCCGGACCGGAGCCGCCCGGCCGGGCGGGCCCCCGGACGTGCGGGACCGCTCACCTCAGGCCCTGGGACGGCTGATCCGGCACGACGACCCCGGGCTGCGTCATCTGGGACTGGCCCTGCTCACCGAGCGCGTCACCGAGTGCCGCCCGTCCGACGACGCGGAGACGGCCGAACTCGCCGGGCTGCTGCCGGAGTCGCTGACCGGACTGCCGGAGGCGGACCTCCTGCTGGCCGGGCTCTACGAACGACTCGACCACCACCGGAAGGGCCGTCCCCGGCCGGACTGGCGCACCGCCGGGGAGCTTCCGGTACGGGTACGGATCGCGTGGCTGCGCGCAGATGTGCTCCACGACCCCGCGGCGCTCCGCTACGAGGCCCCGGGTGAACTCCTGTACCAGGCCGTGCGGGAGACGAGCATCACCGGTACGCACCGGCCGGCGCGGCTCGTGGACGAACTGGCGGGCAGCGGCGACCCGGTGCTCCTGGCCGAGGCGGTACGGCTGGCCCGCCAGGGGCTGCACGCCGGGCTGCTGGCCCCCGCGCTGGTCCGGGAGGACCTGATCGGACTGCTCGGGGCCGACAGCGCCCCGGTCGTGGCCGGCGCGCTGGCCGAACTCGCCGAACCGTGGGCGGCGACGGATCCGCTGCCGCCCGGACTCCTCGCCCCGTTCCTCGCCGCCGGTCCGGTACGGGAACCGGCCGGGGACGCGGTGCGCGAGCAGGCCGGGCAGATGGTGCGGGACTTGCCCTCGGTGGCCGAGGCCGCCCTCGTGGCAGCCGCGCGCCACGGCCACCGGGACCTGCTGCGTCAGGTCGTCGACGACCCCGGTCTTCCGCCGGGCCTCCGCCGACGCGGGATGGAACTGCTCGGCGATCTGGCGGACCGCGACGACATCGGCGAGCTGACGGCCGTCGCAGCGCGCGACCCCCTGCTGTTCGGCGGCCCGGCCATGACCTGTCTGCGCGGTCTGCACAGGCGTGGGCACTTCCCGGACGGTGCGGACGTACCCGCCGTCATCGGCCTGGCCCTGTCCGATCACTCGATCGCGCCCCGCGAGGTGGCGACGGTCCTCTTCACCTCCCGGAAGGAGGCGCTCCGGGTACTGACGGACGCGCCGGCCGACGACCCGGGCTGGCCGCGACGGCTCGCCCTGCTGGTCTCCCTGGCCGGGCAGGGGGCCGGCGATCTCCCGATCGGGGACGCCGTCGCGAACGTGCTTCCCTCCGCCTGGGCACCCGGCCCGTTCCTCGACGCGATCCGCGAACTGCGCCACGAGGGCGCCGAAGAGGCCGTGATCGCCCTGCTGCCCTCGGTCCCGGACGCGGCCCTGGACACCCTGGAGGCGATCGGCGGGGACCGCACGGTACAGGCCCTGCGCGAAGGACTGGGCCTCACCACGGACGGGGTTGCGCCCCATCTGCGCGCCGTACGGAACCGCGCACTGGAACTGCTGTGGCAGCTGAACCGCGATCCGGCGCTGCGCCGCGACCTCCTCGCACGGCTCGACCCCGTCGACCTGCCGCCACGCATCGCGGCCGACCTCGGCGGCCCGGACGAGCGGGAACTGGCCCTGCTGCGCTCCCATCTGGACCCGGACGCGCCGGTGACGGCGCTGTGCCGGCTGGCGGCCCATGGCAACGCCGGCACCCTCCCGGTCATCGCCGACCTGCTGCTGCGGATCGTGGCCGAGCTGGCCGCGTCGGGGGAGCCGGGCGCGACCCCCCGGACAGGCGGACACGGACAGCCGGCCGGTGAGCCCGTGGTGCCGCAGGAGGTCCTGGACGCGGTGAGCGCCCTGGGTCGCCGGCTCCACGAGCGGGGCGCGATCCGGCCGGTCTGTCTGCTCGGCACCACGGACGCGCGGGAGGCGGGGAACGCACTCCTCGCGACCACGGCGCTGGACCTGCTGGACCGGCCCGGTCTGTCCGACGCGGAGCAGGTGATCCTGCTCGAACTGCTGCTCAGGTCCCCCTGGACGGGCACCCGTGCGCGGGTGCACCGGCTGCTGCGCCACCGTGACCGGCACGTACGCAAGCACGTCATCGCCCTGCTCGCCCGCGACGCCACGGGCGAGGACGCCCAGGCCCTGTCGGCGACGCTGATCGCGCTGACCACCGCGCCGGACATCCAGACCGTCCGGCAGGCGCTGCTCGCCCTGGGCCACGCCCGCGCCCACTGGGCGAGCGCCGCGATCTCCGCATGCCTCGGCCATCCGAACATGAACATCAGGAAGACGGCGGCCGAGGTGCTGGTCCGCGCGGGCACACCGGCGGCGCTCCCGGAGCTTCTTTTCCGGCTCGGGCACGAAGGCAACCCCGGCCTGCGCGAGAAACTGGTCGAGGCCCTGCGCGCCGTCCTCGGCGACGCCTACGCGGCCACCCTCATCGCCGCCGCGGAACACAGCCGGGACGGCGGTACCCGCGGGCTGCTGCTGGAGGGCCTCCACGGCGTCCTCACCGCACGCGCGGTCCTCGCGCTGCACGACCAGGAGTCACCGGTGGCGGTCACACTGCTCTCCCTGGTGGCGTCCCGCCGGGTCCGGCTCGCCTCCGGTGCCATGGCGGACCTGGCGACACCCATGGCCAGGCACGGGATCACCACATCGGCCGCGGGGCGGGCGTCAGCGCCGGCCGGTGAGGCGGACCGTGACATCGAGTCGCTGGTCGCCCGGGGCTGGAACCCCGAGGTCGCGCTCCGCATCGTCGAGCGGGACGAGCCGCTCGGCCCCGTTCTGTCGGCACAGCTGCGGCCGATGCTGGCCGACTGGCTCCGGCTCGCCGACTCCCGGCCGGCGCTCCGGGACGGGGCGGTACGGGGCGGGGCGCTCGGAGACGAGGCGTTCGGGAACAAGAAGGTGCGGAACAAGGCGCTCCGGAACAAGGTGGTGCGGTTCGCGCTGCGGATCTGCGCCGAGCCCCGGAACGCCGTGGAGCTCACGGCGTTCGCCCGGTCCGCCCCGGTCCTGCTGGACGCGCTCGCCGACGCCCGGGACGGGGACCGGCGCGATCTGATCGCCGTGCTCGAAGCGGTGGCGCCGATGCTGCCGGCCGCCGGGAAGCCGGCCGCCATCGCCGCGGTACGGGCCCTGCGCCCCGTACAGGCGACGCCGAGCCGGTCCACACTGACGCTGCTGCGCCGCCTCGGCGCGGTGCCGGTCCGCGCC
>NZ_JBEXPH010000091.1:0-33577 GCF_040611955.1 Streptomyces sp. NPDC006510
GCGCGGGCGCCCAGGCCGAGATCATGGTTCGCGGACTGCGGAGTCTGCGGAGCTTCCGCGAACTCGTGGTGCACGACAGCGACCCGGAACGCGCATCGCAATTCGCCGCCCGGCACGGCGGCCGGATCCTCGGCACGGCCACCGGAGTCGCCGCGGCGGCCGATGTCGTACTCCTCTCCACCTGGTCACGCACCCCCTTGCTGAGCCTCGCCGACAGCCGCCCCGGACAGCACTTCACCACGCTCGGCGCCGACGAACCCGGCAAGCAGGAACTCTCCGCCGATCTGCTCGCCTCCGCCCTCCTCGTCGTCGACGACCGCGAGCAGGCCGCAGCGACGGGGGCCCTGGCCGCGGCGGGACTGCCCGCCACCGCCGCCGACGCCACCCTCGGCGAGCTGCTCGGCGGCGCGCACCCCGGCCGTACCTCCCGCACGGCCCGTTCCGTCTACGCACCGGTCGGGCTCCCCTGGCAGGACCTGGCCGTTGCCTGGACCGCCTACCGGAGGGCAGAACTCCGCTCTGTCGGAACGCAGATCGATCTTCTCGGATGAAGCCGGCGGTGATGCGAGACTGTGAGGGGTGAGAAAAGAGGGGCTCACCATTCGGGGCGGAGGAAGAGAACAATGCGGGTCGGAGCCGGGGCTTGAGAATTCTGCACACATCGGACTGGCACCTGGGGCGCTCGTTCCACCGGGTCCCCCTGCTCGAAGCCCAGGCCGCCTACCTGGACCACCTGGTGGAAACGGTGCGCGAGCACGAGGTGGACGCGGTCCTCGTCGCGGGTGATGTGTACGACAGGGCCGTTCCGCCGCTGTCCGCCGTCCAGCTCTTCGACGACGCGCTGCACCGGCTCGCCGCCGCCGGTGTGCCCACCGTGATGATCTCCGGGAACCACGACTCGGCACGCAGACTGGGCGTCGGCGCGGGACTGATCGGACGGGCCGGGATCCATCTGCGGACCGACCCCGCCGGCTGCGCCACCCCCGTCGTCCTGCGGGACGCGCACGGCGACGTGGCGTTCTACGGACTGCCCTACCTGGAACCGGCCCTGGTGAAGGACGTCCTCAAGGCGGAGCGCGCCGGGCACGAAGCGGTGCTGACCGCGGCCATGGAGCGGGTACGCGCAGACCTGGCGGGCCGCCCGGACAGCACCCGGTCCGTGGTGCTCGCCCACGCCTTCGTCGCGGGCGGCGAGCCCAGCGACAGCGAGCGCGACATCACCGTCGGCGGGGTGGCCGCCGTGCCCGCCGGAGTCTTCGACGGCGTCGACTACGTGGCGCTCGGCCATCTGCACGGCTGCCAGACCGTCACCGAACGCGTCCGCTACTCGGGCTCGCCGCTCGCCTACTCCTTCTCCGAGGTCAACCACCGCAAGACCATGTGGCTGATCGACCTCGACGCCTCGGGCACGGTCACCACCGAACGCGTCGACTGCCCGGTGCCGCGCCCCCTCGCCAGACTCCGCGGCCGCCTCGACGACCTCATCGACGACCCCGCGCTGGGGCAGCACCGGGAGTCCTGGATCGAGGCCACCCTCACCGACCCGGTGCGCCCGGTCGAGCCGATGGCCCGGCTCGTCGAGCGGTTCCCGCACACGCTCAGCCTCGTATTCGAACCCGACCGGGCCCCCGACGACCCGCTCGCCTCGTACGCACAGCGCCTCAAGGGGCGCGACGACCAGCAGATCGCCGAGGACTTCGTGGCACATGTGCGGGGCGGCTCCGCGGCCGACGAACAGGAACGAACGGTGCTGCGCGGCGCCTTCGACCACGTCCGGGTGGACGACACCCTGCGAGAGGTGAACCGTTGAGACTCCATCGGCTCACCGTCACCGCCTTCGGACCGTTCGGCACCACCCAGGACATCGACTTCGACGCCCTCTCGTCGGCCGGTCTCTTCCTGTTGCACGGGCCGACCGGCGCCGGGAAGACCTCGGTCCTCGACGCGGTCTGCTACGCCCTCTACGGCGCGGTGCCCGGCGCCCGCCAGAGCCCCGGCACCTCTCTGCGCAGTGACCATGCCCCCGCGGATCTCGCCACCGAGGTCGCACTGGAACTGACCATCGGTGGCCGGCGCCTCGAAATCACCCGGCGCCCAGCACAGCCCCGCCCCAAGAAGAAGGGCAGCGGCTTCACGACGGAGAAGGCCCGGAGTCTGCTGCGGGAGTACGACCCCGACGACGGCTGGCGGCCGCTCAGCCGCTCGCACCAGGAGATCGGCGAGGAGATCACCCAGCTCATCGGCATGAGCCGGGAACAGTTCTGCCAAGTGGTGCTCCTGCCGCAGGGCGACTTCGCACGCTTCCTGCGCGCCGATGCCGAGGCGCGCGGCAGACTTCTCGGCAGGCTCTTCGACACCCGCCGTTTCGCCGCCGTCGAGGAGCGCCTGGCCGAACTGCGCCGTACCGCCGAGACCAGGGTCAGGGCCGGGGACGAACGCGTCCTCGCGGCAGCCCAGCGGATCGCCCAGGCCGCCGGCCCCGCCGCGCGCGAATCGCCGCTCCCCGATGTCCAGCCCGGCGAACCGGGGCTCGCCGAGGGCGTGCTGGAGTGGGCGGCGACAGCCCGCAGCGGCGCCCGCGAACGGCTCGACATCGCCGCCTGTGTCCTGGCCATGGCCGAAGGCCGGCAGTCGGCCGCCCGTCTGGCCCTCGACGGCGCACGCGAACTCGCCGCGCTCCAGCAGCGGTACGAGGAGACGCGGCGCCGCGCCGCCGCACTCGAAACCCGCCGCCCCGACCGCGACCGCTGGCACGAACGCCTGGCACGGGCTCGCAAGGCGGACCTGGTCGCGCCCGCTCTGGACCTGCGCGAGGAGGCCGAGCGCGCGTACCGCACGGCCTGTCAGGCCCGCGACCGCGCCCGTGCGATGCTGCCCGACGCGCTGGCCGAGGCCGGTGCCGAACAGCTGGCGGAGCTGGAGCGACGGCTCCGGCAGGAGCTCGGCGGGCTCGACGCCGCGAGGCGTGCCGAGCGGCGCAGCGCACAGATCGACACCGAGCGGGCCGGACTGGAGCGCCAGGCCAGGGCCGACGAGGAGCTGATCCGCGAAGCGGAGGTCTGGCTGGCCGGCTGGGAGTCCACCCGCGACGGACTGCGGGCACGCATCGAGGCGGCTCAGGAGGCCGCGACCCGGGCCGAACAGCTGGCCGGCCGGCTGGAGCCCGCCCGTGCCCGGCTGGACGCGGCCCGCCGCCGGGACGCGCCCGCCGCCCAGGTGTCGGCCGCCGCCGAGCGGCTGGCCGCGGCCCGCGAGCGGGCCGCCGCGGCCCACGAGTCGTGGCTGGAGCTCCGCGAACGACGACTGCGGGACATCGCAGCGGAACTGGCGGCGGAGCTGGTGGACGGCGAGGACTGCAAGGTCTGCGGCTCGGCCGACCACCCCAACCCGGCCCGCGCGGCCGACGGGCATGTCGACCGGACCACCGAGGAGAGGGCGCTCGACGCCTACCGCCGGGCCGAGGAGGCGCGTACGCGCGCGGACCGGGAACTCGGCGTCGTACGCGAGCAGCACACCGCCGCCCGCGCGGCCGCACAGTCGGCGGTGCCGCAGCCGAGGCACGGGGCCGATGCCGCAGAACCGGCCGTGTCCGGATGCGTGACCGGGAGCGCCGCCGCCGGTTCGGCCGGACCGCCGTCGACGACCAGGACCGGCACGGTGGCCGCCGGCCCGGCCGGCACCGGGCCCGACACCGACCCCACCGTTGCCGAACTCGGCGCGCTCGTCGACCGGTTGACGAGCATGCATGCCGAGGCGTACCGCACCGCTGCGGGCATGCACGCCGCGCGTGAGGCCCTCGCAGCCGCCGAGCGGGAACAGGCCGAACGCCTCGGCGGCAGGCAGCTCGCCGAACGCCGGGCCGCGGCCCGCACCTCCCTGCGTGAAGGTCTCGACCGCGAACAGGCCTCACTGGAAGCCGAGTTGGTGACCGCGCGCGGCAAGTCCGGCAGCGTGGCCGAGCACGCCGCGCTGCTGGAGCGCCGGGTCGCGGTGCTCGCCGCGGCCACCGAGGCGGTACGCGACGAGGAGGCGGCCGCACAGCACCGCAAGGAGGCCGACGACCGGCTCGCGGACGCCGCGTTCCGGGCAGGTTTCGACACCCCGCAGGCCGCGGCCGAAACCCTCCTCACCGATGCCGCGCAGCGCGAACTCCAGCGGCTCGTCGACGCCTGGCAGTCCGAGGCCGCGGCAGTGACCGACCGTCTGGCGGAGACGGGGGCCAGGGCCGCCGCCGACCTCCCGCCGGCCGCGGTGGACGCCGCACAGGCCACGTACGACACGGCCGAGCGGCTGCTGCGGGACGCCTCCGCCGCACTGGCCGCCGCACGCGAGCGCTGCGCCGAACTCGGCCGGCTCTCGCGCGGCGCCACGGACGAGGTGCGGGGACTCGGCCCGCTGCGCGCGGAGTACGACCGGGTTGCACGGCTGGCCGGACTCACCGCGGGCACCTCCGCGGACAACGAACGCAAGATGCGGCTGGAGTCGTACGTGCTCGCCGCCAGGCTCGAACAGGTCGCCGCCGCAGCCACCGCACGGCTGCAGCGCATGTCGTCCGGCCGCTACACCCTGGTGCACTCCGACGCCCGCACCGGAGGCCGCAGATCGGGCCTCGGACTGCATGTCGTCGATGCCTGGACCGGCCGCGAGCGCGACACGGCGACGCTCTCGGGCGGCGAGACGTTCTTCGCCTCGCTCGCCCTCGCGCTGGGCCTCGCCGATGTCGTCACCGACGAGGCGGGCGGGGTACGGCTGGACACCCTCTTCATCGACGAGGGCTTCGGCAGTCTGGACGACCAGACCCTCGACGAGGTGCTCGACGTACTGGATTCGTTGCGCGAGCGGGACCGCAGCGTCGGAATCGTCAGCCATGTCGCCGATCTGCGTCGCCGCATCCCCGCACAGCTCGAAGTGGTGAAGGAACGGCACGGTTCGGAGGTGCGGCACCGCACCTCCGGGGAGGTCAGCGGCTGATGGCGCGACGGGGGAGCGGCGAGGAGTAGACGACGCTCGTGGTCACCGAACCGAGGGCGCCGATCCTGCCCGAGACCTCCTCCAGGTGACTCATCGAGCGGGCGGTGACCTTCAGTACGAAGCAGTCGTCGCCGGTGACATGGTGGGCCTCCACGATCTCCGGAGTCGTGTCGAGCAGATCGTGGAACGGCTTGTAATGGCCGTTCGGGTAACGGAGCCGGACGAGGGCGAGAATCGGCAGCCCGAGCCGCTCCGGGTCGACCACGGCGGCGTAACCGCTGATCACCCCCGCCTCCTCCAGCCTGCGCACCCGCTCGGTCACGGCGCTCGGGGACATCGCCACCGCGCGCGCCAGCTCGGCGAACGACGCGCGCCCCTCGCGTTGCAGGACATCAAGGATGCGCCAGTCGGTGGCGTCCGGGGAATAGTCGGTCATGCCCTGGAGACAACAGGGAAATCCCCGGCAGATCAAGCGCTGTGCCGGGGATCTCATCTTCCGGGGGACGGATCACCGGCCATAGATTTCTGGGCATGACCTCGCAGCTCACCGCCACCGCGGCCCACCCCGTCCTCCGCGTCCCGCCGGCCTCCCCGGCGGCGGCCGCCGCCTACTTCGGCGCCTCGCTCGCCTTCCACGCGGACGTCTCCGATGTCGCCGCCGCGCTCGCGGCCGACGACGATCCGGGCTTCGTGCTCCTGGACTCGCGCTCCACCGAATCCTGGGACCAGGGGCATGTCCCCGGCGCGGTCCACCTGCCGACCGCGCTCATCGCCGAGCAGGCCCACCACCTTCTCGACCCGGCAGTTCCCGTGGTCACGTACTGCTGGGGCCCCGGCTGCAACGGCGCGACGCGGGCCGCGCTCGCCCTCGCCGAACTCGGCTACCGGGTCAAGGAGATGCTCGGCGGCTTCGAGTACTGGGTGCGCGAGGGCTTCGAGTTCGAGACCTGGGAGGGGCGGCAGCGGCGCGAAGCGGACCCGCTCACCGCACCGGTCCGTTCCGGCGACTGCGGCTGCTGACCGACCGGACCGAGCCGGTCCCCCCTCCCGGCTGCCCCGACTGGCCTTGCCGGACCGGCTGTTCAGGCCACAGAGGCGATCGGCGACCGGGCTGGTGGCGTGAACCGAGCCCGGCCGCCGGGGTCTCGCGTCAGAGCTTGGACAATTCGTCGACGAGATCGTCGAGTCCGAGCGGCCCCTGCGACAGGGCGGCCATGTGCCAGGCCTTGGCGTCGAACGCGTCACCGTGGGCCTTGCGGGCGTTCTCCCGGCCCAGCAGCCAGGCGCGCTCGCCCAGCTTGTAACCGATGGCCTGTCCCGGCATCGAGAGATAACGGGTCAGTTCGCTCTCCACGAAGTCGGCGGGACGGCCGCTGTGGTTGCCGAAGAACTCCTGCGCCAGATCGGGGGTCCACCGCTCACCGGGGTGGAACGGGGAGTCCGCCGGGATCTCCATCTCCGCATGCATGCCGATGTCCACGATCACCCGGCAGGCCCGCATCATCTGCGCGTCCAGATAGCCGAGGCGCCGCTCCGCGTCGGGCAGGAAGCCCAACTCGTCCATGAGCCGCTCCGCGTACAGCGCCCAGCCCTCGGCATTGGCGCTGACACCGCCGATCGACGCCTGGTAGCGGGACAGGCTGTCGGCGACATGCGTCCACTGGGCGATCTGGAGGTGGTGGCCGGGCACACCCTCGTGGTACCAGGTGGACACCAGGTCGTACACCGGGAAGCGGGTCTCGCCCATTGTGGGCAGCCAGGTGCGGCCGGGGCGCGAGAAGTCCTCGGAGGGGCCTGTGTAGTACGGGGCCGCGGCGCCGCCGGGCGGGGCGATGCGGGACTCCACCTTCCGTACGCGTTCGGCGAGTTCGAAGTGCGTACCGTCCAACGCCTCGATCGCCTCGTCCATCAGCTCCTGCAGCCAGGCCTGGACCTCGTCGACTCCCTCGATGTGCTTGCCGTGCACATCGAGATGGGCCAGCGCCTCCCAGGGGCCGGCGCCGGGCAGCACCTTCTCGGCCTCGGTCCTCATCTCGGCGAGCAGCCGGTGGTACTCGGACCAGCCGTACGCGTACGCCTCGTCGAGGTCCAGGTCGGTGCCGTTGAAGTAGCGGGACCAGCGGGCGTACCGCTCGCGGCCCACGGTGTCGGGCGCACCCTCGACCGCGGGGGCGTACACATCGCGCATCCAGTCGCAAAGCTCCACGACCGACTCCGTGGCCTGCCGGGCTGCGTCGTCCAGATCGGCACGCAGCCCCGCGGGTCCGGCGGCCACGAACTCCTGGAAAAAGCCCGAACCGCCTTCACCCGCCCATTCGTCGAGCTGGCCGATGAAGGTGGCGGTGGCGCGCGGACCGCCGTAGAGCTTGCGCTCCAGGCCGAGCGCCAGCGACTCGTGGTAGCCCCTGAGCGCGGCGGGCACCGCGCGCAGCCGGTCCACGACCGCCGCCCAGTCCTCGTCGGTCTCGGTCGGCGTCACGGTGAACACCTCACGGACGCTGTGCGCCGGGGAAGCCAGATTGGAGACCGCGCGCAGCCCCTCGTCGGCTTCATGAACGGCGAGTTCCGCCATGAGGCGTTCGCGCAGAAGGCGGCCGCAGCGGCGCTCCGCATCGCTGTCCGCGCCGGGCAGTTGTTCGGCGGCATCGAGCTTCGTCAGGGTGGCGCGGGCCAGCTCGGCACGGGCGTCCTGTCCTGCGGGGGAGAAATCGGGAAGGCGGCGCGAGCTCTCCGCGACACCGAGGTAGGTGCCGGCGATCGGGTCGAGTTCGATGAACGCGTCGACATAGGTGTCGGCGACCTGGCGGGGCAGCGCGCTGCTGGAAGTGTCTGACATGCGGACATCCTCGTACGGCGGGGGCCTCGGCGTCATCACCATTCGGTCTCAGTGGCCTGACTCAGCCGATTCTGCGGACGGTGGCAGCAGCGGCCCGCACTCCCACTGCTGGAATATCAGCCTGGTCTCGACCCTGGCCACTTCGCGGCGCGAGGTGAATTCGTCCAGTACCAGGCGTTGCAGATCGGCCGTGTCCGTGACCGCGACATGGACCAGATAGTCGTCCGGGCCGGTCAGATGGAAGAGCGCACGGGACTCCGGCAACGTCCTGATGCGTTCGACGAACGGACCGATGAGCTCTCTGCGGTGCGGCCGGACCTGTACGGAGAGCAGCGCCTCCAGGCCCCGGCCGAGCCGCGCCGGGTCCAGCCGCAGCTGGTGGCCGAGAATGACACCGGACCGGCGCAGCCTGGTCACCCGGTCCAGGCAGGTCGACGGTGCGACGCCGACCTCGGCGGCCAGCTCGCGATAGGTGGTCCGGGCATCGTTCTGCAGCAGTCGCAGAATGTGCAGATCCACCGGGTCCAGAGCGACAGAATCGGCCATCTGCCGAACGTAACACGGGAGATGGCCTCGAAGTCCCGGTGGTTGTTCAGAGTGGTGACATGGACACCGAATCCTCGATGGCGCCCCCGACGACAACCCGGTCCAGGGCGCTGGCCACCGAAGCCGTGCACGCGGGACGCGACGATCTCGCGGCCCTCGGACTGCACGCCCCGCCGATCGACCTGTCCACCACCTACCCCTCCTACGACTCCAGGGGCGAGGCCGAGCGGATCGACACCTTCGCCGCCACCGGAGCCAGGCTCGAAGGGCCGCCGGTCTACGCCCGGTTGGACAACCCGACGACGGCCCGGTTCGAGACCGCCCTCGCCCGGCTCGAAGGGACCGAGAGCGCCGTGTCGTTCGCCAGCGGAATGGCGGCGCTCACCGCCGTGCTGCTGGTCCGCGCGAGCATGGGACTGCGCCATGTGGTCGCCGTCCGGCCGCTCTACGGATGCAGTGATCATCTGCTCGGCGCCGGGCTGCTGGGCACGGAGGTGACCTGGACCGATCCGGCGGGCATCGCGGCGGCGATCCGTCCGGACACCGGGCTGGTGATGGTGGAGACGCCTGCCAACCCGACGCTCGCCGAGGCCGACATCCGGGCGATCGCGCACTCCTGCGGCTCCGTGCCGCTGCTCGTCGACAACACCTTCGCCACCCCGGTACTTCAGCGGCCCGTCGAGCACGGTGCCCGGATCGTGCTGCACAGCGCCACCAAGTACCTGGGTGGGCACGGCGACGTGATGGGCGGCGTCGTCGCCTGCGACGAGGAGTTCGCGGCCCGTCTGCGACAGGTGCGTTTCGCCACCGGCGGGGTCCTGCACCCGATGGCCGGGTATCTGCTGCTGCGCGGCCTTTCCACGCTCCCGGTACGGGTACGGGCGGCATCCGCGAGCGCCGCCGAACTCTCCCGCAGACTGACCGCCGATCCGCGCGTCGCCAGGGTCCACTACCCGAAGCTGGGCGGAGCGATGGTTTCGTTCGAGGTGTACGGGGATCCGCACCGGGTGATCTCCGCCGTGCGGCTCATCACGCCCGCGGTGAGCCTCGGCAGCGTGGACACCCTGATCCAGCATCCGGCCTCCATCAGCCACCGCATCGTGGACGAGGGCGATCGGCAGGCATCCGGCGTCGGGGACCGGCTGCTGCGCATGTCGGTCGGTCTGGAGGACATCGAGGACCTGTGGGCCGATCTGTGCCAGGCGCTGGGCTCGCAGGAGGTCGGACGGAAGGCCACGTCGTCCGCGGCCGGGGAGTCAGCGACCGGCCTGCTCGTACGGGGGCAGTGAACGGACGGGCGTCGCTTCCAGCCGGGCGGTGACGACCAGGGTGCCCTCCTCGATCTGGTAGTCCAGCGGCAGGGACAGCGCGCGCATGGCCGCGACCATGCCGGTGTTGGACGACTGGGTGACGGCATAGACGCTCTCGCAGCCCGCCTCGATGGCGAGTGCCACCAGGCGGCGAAGGAGCTCGGAGCCGATGCCGCGGCGCTGCCAGTCGTCCTCCACGAGGAGGGCTACCTCGGTCTCGTCGCCGTCCCAGAGGAGGTGACCGAGCGCGACCAGTCGGCCCGAGGCCGTCTGCACGGCCAGCGTGCGGCCGAAGCGCGGACTCAGCAGGTGGTCCAGGTAACGGTCGGCGTCGTGGACCGGTCCGTGGTAGCGCAGCCGGAGCGTCTGCTCGGAGCAGCGATCGTGCATCGCACGCGCTGCTCCGAGGTCACCGCGGTCCGCGCGGCGCACGGTGATCTCGCTGCCCTCGGGCAGCGTGAGCACGTGCTCGGCGCGCGGGACGCGGGGGCCGAGCCGGGCATCGAGCTCGACCAGGGCACGGGCACGGGCGAACTCGGTCGGCGTGAACGGAAGATAGGGCCGTTCGATGGTGATGGCACCCCCGGACGGGTCGCGCAGCCGCATCACCGTCTCCTCCAGCACTCCTTCGGCGGGCGCGCTCTCACCGGTCGCCCGGCCGGTGATCGACACGGCGGGCAGCGAGTGGATGGTGCAACGGCCGAGCAACTGCCGCAGCGCGAGGGGGAGTTCGGCGGCATCCAGGGCGGTGCGAGTGGCGAGGCCCAGGATGCGCGTCGGGGCATCCACCAGGTCGTGCGCGTCGGCCCGTTCGATCCAGGTCGAGCTGCCGCCGGCGGCGGAGATCGCCCGGCTCAGCTGCTGGGCCGGGAGCGGGGCGGGCGCGCGCAACAGGAACTCGTCGACCGTGCCCTGTGCCAGCGGGTGCGTCTGCAGGGTCAGGATGTCGACGCGGTGCCGGGCGAGCGCGCCGCACAGCGCCGCCAGGCTGCCGGGGGCGTCCTGCACCGTGGTCCGCATCCGCCACAGCACCGTGTCTTCGGGGGCGGGGGCCGGACCCGCTGCGGTGGGCGTGCTCACGAGTGCGGCCGCGGCGGCGTCGGCGTGGTGGCCCGGGACCGCACCGTCGCCGACCCCCTCGGCGAGGAGGTCGGTGCCGGTGCCGGTCGGCGGCGGGGCGTGGCTGTGCCGCCGGGCCCACCAAGTGTGGAACGCGGCCGTAATCGCCAGGGCCACGGCCGAGGCGATCAGGAGATACGGTCCGTCCGGCTGGTGCCCGATCAGGTTCGCGATGGCGTCGGCCACCGCGACCGCGGTGAACAGTGCGGCCAGCTCGGTCACGTCGCGCCGCCAGTGGTGGGAACGGCGGGCGGTCTTCGCGGAGGTCACATCAGTCATGCATTCACTCTGACCGAGCGTTGTTGCCTGATCACGAACGCCCTGTGACCGATGGGTTAAGTGCGAATCTGATCCCTTTCTCGTCGTTTTTATCCGTTGGCTCCACCCATCGGTTTCCTCCGCCAGAGGCCATCTGCACCGCAAGTCCCAACCGCTCGGAATCCCGACCCTCCAAGGTCCTGGCTGACCAAGCCCGGCTGTCCAGGTCCCGGCTGTCCAGGTCCCCGCGGTTGCCGCTCCGGTCCGTTGTCACGGCGCCTTCCCCCTGACGGCTCCGGTTCTCTGCGGCAGCCCGATGGCTCTGGTTCCCTGTGACGGCCCGATGGCTTCGGGCCGTCACCCGCCGTCCGCTGCGGTGACCACGATCTTCCTGGCGGTCACGCCCGCGCCGTACTCCGCTCCCAGGCGTCCTTCAGCCGTGCCGCCTGGCGTACCAGCTGCGAAGATCCACCACGCGCGGCCGTTTCGGCGAGGCCGGGTATCTGCTCGGCCCCCGTCGCCCCGCAGTGCTCGACGCACTCGGCGGCCACGGAGAGCAGGTCGCTCAGTCCGCGAGGCGCCTTCTCCTGGGCCAGCAGTCCCGGCAGAACACCGGTCAGCACGGACAGCACCGTTCGGTACGCGCCGGTGGCGGCAGCGGTACGGACGGAATCCGCCAGGCGGTTGGGCTTGATCAGACCGTGTCCGAGGAGGAGCGCCAACTCTTCGCCGAGCAGCGCCGCGTCGAGCTGCTGCCGGGCGGCGAGCATCAGGAAGGCGTCCACCGCCGAGAGCCGGTCCTCCGGATGCCGGGAGCCCAGCCCGTACGCCAGCGTCAGATGGACGGCCTCGCCCGCAGGCGAGTCGAGTTCGGCGAGCATCAGGAGCGGCTGGAGGGTGTCCCGTATCTCCTCGATCACACCGGTCGCGATGTCCGGCAACAGCCAGGCGGCCAGTGTCTCGGCGTCCTCGGGCAGGGTGGCGGTCCAGTGCTCCGGGTGGTCCCCCCAGTGATAACAGAGATGATGTGTCGGGACCTGCGGCCGGCCCAGCCAGTGGAAGGAACGAGGGAACTCCTCCTGGATGAACGGGCGTTCCCGGCTGGCCATCAGGACCCGGCACGACCGGACGACCGATTGCCCGTCCCGGACCTTCTCCTCCAGGTCGAAGCGGTACACCTGAGCAAGCGGCTGGTCGGTCCGCAGCCATGCCTCCAGCCGGTCACCTTCAGGGGTGCCGAGCAGTGCGGCCGCCTCCGCGGCCCCGTGCTGATCGCCACGCCGCACACGCAGCAGGGCCTGCGCGAAGTCGGCCTCACCGGGCCGGATCCCGAGCCGCTGGTACGTGCGCAGCCGCTCGACCAGCACGGCCGGTTCGAGCGAGCCGGTGTGCCAGGTGGGGACGGCCAGCAGGAACGGAGCGCCGCCGGTCAGCACCGCGTCGGCCGCCTCCCACAGCCGGGCCTTCAGGACGCCCACCAGTCCGGCGTGGGCGCAGGTCCCGGTGCCGGTCCAGGACACGCGCTCCTCCCGCACGGCCCGTGCCGACACCCGTCCGAGCAGCGCGGCCACCACGAGCCTGATCCCCGCATCCGAGCGAAGCCGCCGCTCGACCTGCGACTGCGGTTCGTCGACGAGCCACCACTCACCCGCCAGGGCGTCCCGCAGCGCGTCGGTCAACGCCGACCGGTCGGCGTGGGCGTGGCGCACCAAGCCGTCCAGCGCCCGCTCGAAGGCGGTGACCTCCGGCGTCGCCGATCTGACCAGGGTCACCACCTCCTCGACCAGTTCCGGCAGCGTCTCAGGTGCCGGATCCAGCGGCTGCGGAGTCGGCGCCGGGGGCAGCAGCTCCTCGTACTCCTCCGTCCCGGTCTGCTCGGCCGCCGGAGCGCCGAATACCTCGGTCACCTTCATGCGGTGCGCCGGGCCCAGCAGCGCGGCCGACAGGGCGAGTTCTTCCCGTACCGGGGCTCCGGCCACGGGCAGGTACCGGGCCACGAGTTTGAGCGCCCGCTCCTGGATGTCGATGTCCTCGTGCTCGAAGGCGCCCGCGACGACGGGCAGCAGTGCGTCGACCGCCGACGGATCGCGGCGCAGCACCTTGCCGAGCAGCACCAGCTGGGAGCGGACCAACTTCTTCTCGGTGCGGAACACCACCGACTCCGAGACATCCGCCAGGGCCCGCACGGAAAGCTCACCACGCCCGTCCAGCCGGGCGAGCACCCCCTGGGCATGACCGGCGACGGTGGAGCTGCCGTCCGCGGCCATCCCGATCCAGTCCGGGATCCGCTCCGCCTCCTCCTGCTCGGTCAGGCCGAGCTCGCGCAGAACGGTCAGGAAGAAGCGCAGTTCGCTGGACTTTCCGCCGCGCAGCAGTCGGGCCACGCAACCGTCGACGAGAACCGACCGCTCCAGCAGTCCCTCCTCCGGGAGTGCGGCCAGTGTGGTGCCCCACCGGCACGGATCGTTCGGGTCGTCGCTCCAGAGCAGCTGCGGAGGCAATTCCGTCAACTCGAAGAGCCGCGGCAGGAGGGCCGCCGCGTACGGATCGGCACGGAGCACCTCGACGAGCGGCTGCCTCTTGCGCCGTTGCCACTGTGCAATCGAGATGGTGCTGGCCCAGCCCCGCACGAAACCTTCCGTCGTGGGCACGGGACACTGCGCCTTCTTCACCAGTCCGGCGATCAGCTCGTACAGGGTCTCCGCCGTCGTGGGCCGGGCCGCCAGCCGGTGCGCGACGTCACCGAGCCACTCCTGGTCACGGTCCGCCAGAACAGCGAGGATCAGTGGGAAGGGCGGGCGACTCCAACCGAGCAGATCCCGGCCGCCGATCCAGGTGGCGCAGCCTGCGGCGCCCGTGTGGCATCCCGCACCGGCCACCAGCAGAGCCCTGAGGACCTTGTCCTGCTGCGCCCAGTGCCAGCTCCGCACCTCCTTCCGGAGCGCCTTCAGCTCGACCAGCGCCGCTCTGCGTTCCGCCCGGTCCATCCCGGCGAGCAGGGCCGGCACTTCGTGCGCACGCGATTCCCGGACGGCGGAGAGAAGCTCCTTCATCGCGCACCCCCGGCGACCGGCGCACCGCGACGGACCATCCGGACGGCCAGGGCGTGCTTGCACGGGCCCCGCCGGCCTCGGTAGTCCGCCCACCACTGGCAGGTACAGCTCAGCATTCCGTCCTTCTCCCTCACCTGGTAGCGGCGTTCTCCCGAGGTCACGGCCGCCACGTCTGTGTCGATCACGACCGCACCCGAGCCGGCCAATTGCCGGGCCGCCACCAGGCGCGGATTGTGCCGCTCGGCCCGGTCGGCGTCGTACGGCAACTCGCGGTGGAAGTAGGACGCGTCGGCGAGGTCGTAGCCGACCCGGCCCGCCGTCCCCAGCCGGGTGAGCGCGGCCCGTACCCGTTCCACCGTGAGACCCGATTGTTCCGCCAGGTCCGCGAGGTCGATCTGCGGCTCCCAGGCCAGCAGCACGGACACCAACTCGGCGTCGGCCGCCGCGTCGTCGGTGGCCAGCGCGTCGAGCACCCCGCCCTCGCCCGAGAAACCTCGGGAGGCATCGGGCGAGAGCGTCAGGGTGAGACGCATGCCCGGCAGCACCACCTCCCAGGCGCTCGCGGTCGCCGCCCCGTCGGCGACCGGCCCGTACACCCGCAGCGAGGTGGCATGACGGAGCACCCGCTGCAACGCCACCAGCCGCTCGGGCCCCGGCAGACACACCGCCCCGGGCACCGGCCGAGTCGTCGGCCGCAGCGTCTTCCCGGCGGGAACCACCCACCGGGCGCCCCGCGAGGCGTTCCCCGATGAACGCGGCAGCGAGCGGAGGAACCGGACGGCCTCGGCGGCCGGCAGCTCGGCCCGCAGATCGAAACCGACCGACACCACCTGGGCCTCGGCGAAGCCGCGCAGCCACCGGTCGGGCAGCGGCACCTTCTTCTCCACGACCGGACCGTCCAGCGTGGTGACGGCCATCTCGTCCGGACCCACCCGCAGATGGAGCGGATCGTCCCCCGCTATCCGCGAAAGCGCCTCCCGCAGTGGATTGTTGACATCCACATTCGTCGTGCCGTGACCCGTCCGCGCACCGTCCAGACCGTCCTGAAGCACATCGAGGCGCGCGTACACCCCGCAGCAGCCGGAGAACGACTCGAAGCGCAGCCGGTCGCCGTTGCCCGTCACCACCGGGTCGAGTGACGCGGGCAGGGTGCGCTGGTAGTAGCGCGTGGACGCCACGTCCGCCACGGCCAGCAGGCCCCGGGCCGCGATCCCCGGCGATGTGAGGAAGCCGGAGAAGAACCGGGGGTGGGCCTCGGCCCCCCGCGGTGTGAGGCCACCGGAGGTCTCCAGGCCGAGGAGTTGCCCCGCCTGCGAGGAATCCAGGGCGGACGGGCGTGCGTAGGCCAATGCCTGAACGGATCGGGTCATGTAAAAACCGTAGATCCCACCACTGACAATCGGTCCCCGGTCATCGCCCGGGGACCGATCGCCGGGCGTCGGTTCACTGCCCGACGCGCCCAGGCTGGAGCACCTTGCTGAACAGTACGGAACCGCCCTGAGCCCGCAGCCGCACGGTCAACTCGCCGCTGTCGCCGTCGATGTCGACCTCCCCGAAGTACTGCGGCGACTCCATCGGCGACACGTTGGCCCGGTCGGGCGCCTGCACGAAGACCCGGTCGGGACCGAACGTCGCGTCGAGCGCGTTCGCCTGGAACTGACCGGCGGCCAGCGGCCCCGACACGAACTCCCAGAACGGCGCGAAATCCTTGAACACCGCACGCTCGGGCTCGTAGTGCTGCGCCGATGTGTAGTGCACATCCGCCGTCAGCCAGACCGTGCCGGTGATCCGACGGCGCTTGATGTACCGCAGCAGTTCCGCGATCTGGAGCTCACGGCCGAGCGGGGCCCCAGGATCGCCCTGTGCGACCGCCTCGAAGTCCGTCGCGCCGTCGGTGACCACCAGCCCCAGCGGCATGTCCGCGGCGATCACCTTCCACACCGCGCGGGACCGGGACAGCTCGTGCTTGAGCCACCTGAGCTGCTCGGCACCGAGGATGCCCGTCGTGTCGTCGGGCTGCCGGCCGGGGGAGTTGGCATTGCGGAACGACCGCATGTCGAGGACGAACACATCGAGCAGCGGACCGTGTCGCACCACGCGGTGCATCCGGCCCTCCCCGGACGCGGCATGCAGCGTGGACACCGGGAAGTACTCGCGGAACGCCCGCATCGAACGGGCCGCCAGCACGTCCACGTTCTTCTCGGTGTACCGGGCGTCGTCGAGGATCTGCCCGGGATACCAGTTGTTGCGTACCTCGTGGTCGTCCCACTGAACAATCGAAGGCACCTGGGCGTTGAACTCACGGAGGTTGTGATCGAGCAGGTTGTAACGGAAGTTCCCGCGGTACTCGGCAAGGGTCTCGGCGACCTTCGACTTCTCCTCGGTGGTGACATTGCGCCAGATCCGCCCGTCGGGCAGCGTCACGCTCGGCGCGATCACCCCGTCCGCGTAGATGTTGTCACCGCTGCACAGGAAGAAGTCCGGATCGAGGCGGCGCATCTCGTCGTACACCACATAGCCGCCGATGTCCGGGTTGATGCCCCAGCCCTGTCCCGCGATGTCGCCCGACCAGAGAAAGCGGACCCCGCCCCGGCGCCGGGCAGGTGCAGTCCGGAAGGTTCCGTACACCGGCTCCCCGGTACGGCGGGGGTCGTGGGGATCGGCGAGCGTCACCCGGTAGTGCACCTGCTCGCCCGGCGGCAGGCCGAACAACGGTGTCGTCCCGGTGAAGTCGGTGCCGGAACCGACGAGCGGACCGTGCCATGTACGGGCCCGCCGGAAGGACTCCGTCGCCGATGTCTCCACGATCATCCGGGCCGGCCGGTCCGACCGCACCCAGACCAGCGCGGAGGACGAGGTGACATCGCCCACCTGCACACCCCACGCCGCGCGTGGCCGGCCGGACAGCGCGAAGGCGGGAGCCGCGGCGCCCACCGCGGGGAGCGTGAGCGCGGCCGACACGGCGAGCGAACCGCGCAGCACACTGCGGCGATCAGGGGACGTAATTCGCGGACGGTACGACATCGAGGCGCCTCCGGGGCAGTGCTCAGCGGGACGAACGGGTGGCTGGTGGAGCGACCCCACCTTTGTGCCCGTCGGCGGCGCGCACACCAACCTCAGATGAACACCCGGCCCCCGCCGGTAGCCGGTCCGTTCGTGTCCCGACGCGCGGCCGCCAGCAGTCGTACGCCCTGCTCGATCGTGGGCGACGTCAGGTGCGCGTAACGAGAACCAGGCGCACCGCCCTGTCATCGCTCGACACGGTGCCGCGGGCACCGAGCGGCCGCAGGGCGACTCCGGCATCGGTCGCGCGCCATGAACACCGGCTCCGGTCCGTACTGTTCGGGCAGCGTGGCGATGATGTGGAGACCTGCGGCGATCCCGCTCACCTCGGTTCCGGGGAAATGCTCCGCCAGCATCGATGCGAGCGTGTCGCGGCGCTCCCGACAGGCGCGCTGACAGCGGCGCAACCGCCGGTCGTAGCCGCCCCGGGTGATGAAGTCGGCGAGGACCGCCTGGTCGACGGCCGGATTGCCTGGATCCGTCGTGCGCTTGCGGGCGACGATCTCGTCGGTCAGGGCCGCCGGTGCGAGGAGCCAGCCCAGCCGGAGCCCGGGTGCCGGCGATTTGCTCACCGAGCCGGTGTACGCGACATGCTCCGGGTCGAGCCCCTGCAGTGTGCCGACGGGTGCGCGGTCGTAGCGGAAGTCGCCGTCGTAGTCGTCCTCCACGACGCCATCGGCATGGTCGGCTTCAACCTTGCCGTTCTCGGCGCGGAGCGATCCGCGGAACCCGCCGTTCCTGGGGTGTTGGTGGGCTGCGCCCCGATTCTCGTCGCCGTACTCGTGCCACTCCTGGACGGCCGCCGGCCCACACACGGTCCTGTACTCGGCCGCGCTCGTCGCCGCCGGGGCCTTCACCGTCCAGGGCTGGGGCCGTGCGGACCTGGTAGGCATCGTCTGCTCGGTCGGCCCAGGCGAGGTCGGCTTCGCCGTCCTCGCCGTCCCGGTCCTGCGGCCGCTCGGACCGAAGCTGCTGTCCGCCACGGTCTGCGGAAGCGCCGCCGCCGAGTCGGCATGGCTCGGTGTGGTCCTGGACGGCGGCGGGGTTCTGTGGATGCCCACTCCGGGGGGAGGCGATCGCGCTGCTGTGGCAGGCGGCTGTGGTCACCTTCATCGGTTTCGTCTGCTGGTACATGGGCATGCAGCGCACCGGCGCCGAGCGTGCCACACTCTTCTCCGGCCTGATCCCGGTCTCCGCCGCGCTGACCGCACCGCTCGTCGGCACCGGTTCGTACGGCATCGCGCAGGTCGGCGGCAGTTTTCCGGTCGGGCTGGGGGGCGCCCTCGGATCGGGGGCCCTGTCGCGGAGCGGAGCGGCCCGGGGCGCGGATCCGGCAGCCGGTGCGGTGTGTGCGGTGTCAGCGGCTGGTGTCGAGAATGACGCGCGCCACGAGCGCCGGATCGTCGTTCATCGGCACATGACCGCAACCCGGCAGCCGGACCAGCCGGGCGTCGGGGATGGTGTGCTTGGCCCTGATTCCCTGCCGGCGCAGCAGGATCCGGTCCCGGCTGCCCCAGGCGACGGTCACGGGCAGCCCCGGCACATCGTCGGTGAACGCGACGTTCCGCCCGGTGGCGAGCGTCTGGTGGAAACCGGTCGCCTCGCGCAGGGCGATGGTCTCCGCGACGACGGCGTCGGGTGAACGGCGGGCGGGCCGGGCGTAGATGGTGCTGGTCAGTGCCGTGCGGCCGGCCGTGCTGTGCGAGAGCCGCTCGATCAGCGGGACCGGCATCGACAACGACGCCTGCCGCATCGCCCGCAGTGTCCCGAACGCGTAGCGTCGTTCGCTCTCGGTCCAGAAACCGGCGGGCGAGAGCGCCGTCACCGACCGCACCAGCTTCTCCCGGCCGAGCTCCAGTGCCAGCAGACCGCCGAGCGAATTGCCCGCCACATGCGGCCGGTCCAGGCCGATCTCCTCGCAGAAGGCGCCGAGCACCCTGACCACGGTCGGCAGGTCGTACGGCAGTCCGTCGGGCAGTTTCGGTGAGACGCCGAAGCCGGGGAGGTCGACGGCTGTCACGTCCCGCTCCACGGCGAGCACGGACAACACCGGGTCCCAGGCCTGACGGTGATGGCCGATGCCGTGGAGCAGGAGCAGCGGCTCGCCGGCGCCGGTCCGTTCATACGCCACGGACACCGTCCGAGGCCCTTGCGGTGAGTCGACGCTGAACGAGACCGTGGTGGCCATGCTGGGGCTCCCGGGGTGATCCGGCATGAAGGGGCCATGCCTGAAGGTGACTTAGACGTCTCGTCAATAACAATTACCGTTCAGTAGACTGCAGTTCAAGAGGGACGGGTGATTCGCGCTGGACACGGTGCGGCGGCTCGGCTGGGATGGAGGGGTGACAGCCGACACCGCGACCGATGTCTTCGAGAACCACCGCCCCGTGCTCACCGGCGTTGCCTACCGCATGCTGGGCCGCGTCGCCGACGCCGAGGACGTGGTGCAGGAGGCCTGGCTCCGCTGGTCCTCCGCATCCCGTGAGGACGTACGGGAGCCGCGCGCCTTTCTCGTGAGGATCATCACCCGCCTCGCCATCGACCGGCTGCGCCAGGTGCAGTCGCGGCGTGAGGCGTACGTCGGGCCGTGGCTGCCGGAGCCGGTTGTCACCGATTTCGGACCGGCCGTTCCCGACACCGCGGAGCGGGCTGTTCTGGCCGACTCGGTATCGGTCGCCGTGCTTGTCGTCCTGGAGTCCCTGTCGCCGCTGGAGCGAGCCGTCTTCGTACTGCGCGAGGCGTTCGGCTTTCCGTATGCGGAGATCGCCACCACCCTGGACCGGACCGAGGCCGCGGTGCGCCAGCTGGCGGGACGTGCGCGGCGCCATGTGGAGGAGCGCAAACCGCGCTACGACGTCGACCCGGCGCACCGCCGTGACCTCACCGAGCGGTTCCTCGCCGCGGCGGCGGGCGGCGACATCGAGGACTTGCTGGCCCTGCTCGCGCCCGACGCGCGGCTCGTCGGGGACAGCGGCGGAAAGTCCAGGGCGCCGCTGCGGATCATCGAGAGCGCCGACAAGGTCGGCCGCTTCCTCTTCGCCGTCGCCCACGACCAGGTCGAGGCCCTCGACTTCCGGTTGCTGGAGTTCAACGGCGGGCCGGGCCTGCTGTTGTTCCTGGGTGGAAAGGTCGACTCGGTAGTTCAGCTGGACATCAAGGACGGGCTCATCCAGTGCGTATATATCGTGCGAAACCCGGACAAGCTCACTCGATTCGCCGACCTTCCTGACGAGTAGCGATCCCCTGACCGCCGGTCGCACGCTCGACCGGCGTCGGTGACTCCGGTCCGCCGGGACTCCTGCCCCGCCCCTGTCCGAAGCCCCGCGTCCTGCCTGGTCGTGGGGCTCTGTGCTGCGCTCACCTCACAGCTTCACGAACGTCCTGTGAACGCTCTGCGGCAGAGCTCCGTTTCGCTGCGTGACCGACTCAGGATTGGTCTTGACCAAGGGTGTGTACCGTCCTATGGTCTCAACGTTAAGACAGGAACCTTTAATAAATAACGTCGCGGAATAGCCGCTGGGTGATTGCGGAGGACAGGGTGGGGACCACGCAGCTGGAATCGGTGCAGGAGCCGAAGTACTGGCACCTCAAGACCGTGCTCAGTGAGGCACTCGACTCGGACTTTGCGGTGGGGGAGATCCTGCCCAATGAGCGCGAGCTCGCCGCACGCTTCGGAGTCGCCCGAGCCACGCTCCGGCAGGCTCTGGAACAGCTCGAACTCGAAGGCAGGCTCCAGCGCCGCCGCGGGGTCGGTACCACCGTCGCCCCGCCGCGTGTCGGGGTCGCCGTCTCCACGGCACAGCGGGACTGGTCCGGCGGCGGTCCGGCGGAGGCCTGGCAGCCGGTGGACTGCTCGGTGGCGGTCGCGCCGTCGTCGGTGGCGGCCGTACTCGACGTGGAAACGGACGAGCCGGTACACATCGTGCGCCGGATACGGGTGACCCACGGACAGACGGTCGCGGCGGAGCTCCTCTACATCCCGTCGTCGTCCGTGCCCGAACTCTCCGCGATCGACGCTCCGTCCGGTCCGGCCCGGGCCCGCAGCGTCCTGCGTGAACTGCACCGCCTCGGCCTCGACGGCCAGGACCGGTCGGTGGAGCTCGGCTCGGCGCGTGTGGACGATGCCAAGGAGCTCGACCGGCTTCCCGGCGCTCCCGTGCTCGTCGTCACCACCCGCTACCTCGTGGCGGGCGGTACCGCTGCGCTCTCCGTCGCCACGTACCGGGCCGACACCTGCCGGCTCACCTTCGGCGACTCGGGCGAACTGGAGATCAGCCACCACGACCAGGAGCGCCAGGCCTCCTGAGTACGGCCGGCTCCGCCGGTCCTCGCCGGCACGCGCGGCCCGTCGCACTCAGCGGCGGGCCGTCACCGTTCCCTCCACCGCGAAGAGCTGCTCCTCGACGTGGTCGAGAGCCAGCCGCAGGGCACCGGTGGCCACCGCCGCCTCGCCGAGCAGCGACAGCGTGACCCGTGGCGGTCGAAGACAGTAGCGGGCCAGCTCGTTGCGGAGCGGATCCAGCACATCGTCCAGCCCGGTGGCCCAGCCACCGACCACCACGAGCTCGGGGTCCAGCGCCAGCACCAGTGCCGCCACGTCGTGCACCAGGCGCTGAATGAACCGCTCGAC
This sequence comes from Streptomyces sp. NPDC006510, assembly GCF_040611955.1. Lineage (NCBI taxonomy): Bacteria > Bacillati > Actinomycetota > Actinomycetes > Kitasatosporales > Streptomycetaceae > Streptomyces > Streptomyces sp. NPDC006510. Next base: position 21,787 of record NZ_JBEXPH010000091.1, read on the forward strand.
CGCCGCCTGTGCCCGGACATCGCCCTGCCGGGCCTGTGCGAACACATCGGCGACCGCGGGCTCGTCCAACGGATCCAGCGGAGTGTCCGTCGTGGACAGCAGCCGTTCCGGAGTCACTTCGCGGCCGAGCAGGTGCAGCGCGCCGATCTCGCCCGCTGCACCGCCGAAGCCGCGGTGCAGTCGCCCGCCGATCAGCGAACCGGCGCCCGGGCTCAGACCTGCCAGAACGAACACGATGTCGTCGGATTCGGTGGCCGCACCCTTCCAGTGCTCTGCGACCGCCGCGGTATTGGCGTCGTTCTCCACCAGGACGGGACAGCGGAAGGAGCGCCTCAGTCGCTCACCCAGCGCGAGACCCGTCCAGCCCGGCAGGGCGGTTCCCAGCCGCACGGTCCCGTCGGCCTCCACGATGCCGGGACTGCCGACGCCTACCGCGCGCAGACTGCTCCTGGCCACACCCGTCCGCCGCAGAAGATCGGCCACCACGGCCCTGACCTTGTCGAGCCGGTCGTCGGAGCAGGCCGTCTCCGACACCTCGCGGGCGCCCGCGCCGATGATCCGGCCGTCCAGCCCCGAGAGCAGCGCGGAGACGCGATGGGGGCCGATCTCGATACCGAGCAGATGCCCGGCCTCGGCACGGAACCGGAACCGGCGGGCCGGTCGCCCCTGGCGCCGGGTCTCACCCCCGTCGGGCACTGACTCGACGACCAGTCCGGCCTCGAAGAGCCCCTCCATGACGCCCTCGACCGTCGGACGGGACAGTCCGGTGATCCTGGTCAGGTCCGTCAGAGTAGGGGAGTCGGCGCCGCGCAGAGCGTGCAGCACCACCGCGGAATTGATGCGTCGCAACAGCGACGGATCCCCACCGGTCAGCCGGCCCACGGTGTGTCCTCCCAGCTCGAGCGCATGTCAGGCGGATGGTACTCGTTGCCCAGGTGCGGGGCGACCGTGGGCCGCGGTGGGTTGCTCCGGGCAGGGACTTCAGCCCGGAGCGACAAACCCGGATTCGTACGCCGCGATCACCGCCTGGGTACGGTCCCTCGCACCCAACTTGGCCAGTACGGCACTGACATGGGTCTTCACCGTCTCGACGCCGACCACGAGCTTGGCAGCGATCTCGGCGTTCGACAGGCCACGGGCCATCAGCCGGAGAACCGCGGACTCCCGCTCGGTGAGCGCCGCCCGGTCCATGGCAGCCCGCGCCTTGTTCGTCCCGTACTCGGCGGCGAGCTGCCGGACCGCCGCCGGGAAGAGCAGTGACTCACCCTCGGCGACCAGACGCACCGCATGCACGATCTCTGCGGGCCGGGAACGTTTGAGGAGAAAACCGTCCGCACCGGCACGCAGCGCCTCGTAGACGTACTCGTCGTTCTCGAACGTGGTCACCACCAGGATCTTCGGCGGATCGGGCACCGTGCGCAGCACCACCCGCGTGGCCTCGATGCCATCCATCAACGGCATCCTGACATCCATGGCCACCACATCGGGGCGCAGCTGACGCAGCAACGGGATCACGGCGGCGCCGTCGCCCGCCTCGCCCACCACCTCGATATCGGGCTGAGCCTCAAGGACCGCGCGCAACCCCGCGCGGACGAGGGGTTCGTCATCGACCAGAAGTACGCTAACCGGCATTGGGCCAGCCTAGGCCGTTCAACGGAAGGCTCGCCTGCACCCGCCATTCCCCCTCGTGCGGACCTGTCCTGGCCTTCCCGCCCAGCAGCGCGGCCCGCTCCCGGATGCCCCGCAGCCCGCTCCCGCCGCCCGGCGCAGCCGTCGAATTGGTGAGCGGATTGGTGACCTCCAACTCCAGTCGGGCGTTCGCGACGGTGATCCGCACACGCACGGAAACCGCCCCCGAGTGACGTAGCACATTGGTGAGCGACTCCTGAAGGATGCGATACCCCTCGCGGGACACCGCGCCCGGGACCTGCTCCAGCGGGCCCGACACGTCCGCGTCGATCTTCGCACCCGAACCGCGCGCGGAGTCCAGGAGCCGGTCCGCTTCCACGAGCGTCGGCCGCTGCCCCATCGGTGTCCCCGATTCGCGCAGCACCCGCAGAACCCGCTCCAGATCATCGAGCGCGTCCCGGCCGGTCTCCTCGATCGCGGTCAGTGCCCGTTCGGTGAACTCCGGATCCTGAGCCGCCCGGGCCGCGCCGGCCTGCACGACCGCGACCGTCAGCGCGTGCCCGATCGAGTCGTGCAGCTCGCGCGCGATGCGGTTGCGCTCCAGCAACTGCTCAGTACGCTCCTCCAGCGCGGTCAACCGTTGCACCGGTGAGGGACCGAGCAACTGTTGCGCGCCTGCGGTGATCAACCGGCCGGCCAACACGACGACGGCAAGCAGTGTCAGCACGGGCACGGGTGTGAGCAGGCCGTACCACCAGTGCGGCTCGACCCCGCGGACCAGCCACTGGGCGCTCGGGTCGGTGCCGGTGGCGGCCAGGACCAGATCGACGGCGGTGCCGGGCAGCCATACACTCGCGCACCCCACTGCGACCGCAAACAGCAGGCGTATCTCCAGCCACAGCACGGTTCTCCAGCGATCCGCCCATGTGGCCGCGGCGGTCGTGGAGATCGCGGCATCGGGTCTGCCTCTTTCCTCGGGCATGAGCAGAAGTTGTGCCTGAACCCCCTCGGCGAGCCGCATACCGGGCAATAGGCCGACCGGTACGGCGAAGATCATGGGCGCCCAGGGAGTTGCCGGCGAGATGAACATCCACACACTGCAGACCGCACCCGGGAGGAGGAGATGCAGCCACCGGGTGTAGGTGACAGATGCGGCGAGCGGGCGCAGAAGGCGGAACATGCTGCAATCGTGTCAGCCCGCACGGGTGCGGCGGCTCCCCCGCGCGAGGGAGATGATCCCCACCTGCGCGGGAGGCAAGGAACCGGGCGTGGCCGCGAAGCTGAGGACATGACCAGCATCGACGTCCTTGAGCTCACCAAGGCATACGGTACGACCCGCGCCGTGGACAACCTCACGTTCAGTGTGCGACCCGGGCGCGTCACCGGCTTTCTCGGCCCCAACGGCGCTGGCAAGTCCACCACCATGCGACTTGTTCTCGGCCTTGACCGGCCCACCGCCGGCAGGGCCACGATCGGCGGGCAGCTCTACGCCACACTCGACGATCCGCTGCGTCGGGTGGGCGCCCTGCTGGACGCCCAGGCCGCCCACGGCTCGCGCACCGCACGGAACCATCTGCTCGCCCTGGCGGTCAGCAACGGCCTCGATGCGCGCAGAGTCGAGGAGGTCCTGGAGGAGGCAGGCCTCGGCGAGGTCGGCGGAGCCCGGATCAAGACCTTCTCACTCGGCATGCGGCAGCGGCTGGGTATAGCGGCCGCCCTGCTGGGCGACCCGGAGGTCGTGATGCTGGACGAGCCGTCGAACGGCCTCGATCCGGAAGGCATCATCTGGATCCGGGAGCTGATGAAACGGCTCGCCCGCGAGGGACGCACGGTCCTGGTCTCCAGCCATCTGATGAACGAGACCTCGTCGTTCGCCGACCACCTCGTGATCCTCGGCCGTGGCAGGCTCCTCGCGGACCTGCCGATGCAGGAGTTCCTGGACTCCCGCGGCAGGTCCCGCGCGCGAGTGCGCACGACCGAACCCACGCGGCTGCGCGATGTCCTGATCCGCAAGGGCTACGACCCCGCGCAGGGTGAGGACGGCTGCTGGACCATCGAGGGTGCGAAGGCCGGTGAGGTCGGGGCGATAGCTGCCGCCGAAGGTATTGCTGTCCTTGAACTCGCCGATGAGCAGGCCACGTTGGAACAGGCTTACCTCGACCTTACCGCCGACGCGACGGAATTCGCATCGGCGTCGATCTCATCCGCCGACCGTCAGGAGGCCTGACCATGTCGACCACCGCAGTGCTGCGCTCCGAGTGGATCAAGATCAGATCGGTCCGGTCCGTCACGGGATCCCTGATAGCCGTCCTGGTCGTGACACTTGCCGTCACCTTGCTCGTCTTCCCCACCATCGGCCAGTCCGAGGCGGACAATGCCGACGCCGAGTTGGTCTTCGGTGCCTTCTACGCACTGAACTTCGGCCAGATCGCGGCCATCAGCTTCGGAGCGACCGCGATTTCCTCCGAGTACCTCAACGGAGCTCTGCGGATATCGCTCGCCGCTGTGCCACGCCGCAACCTCTTCTACGCTGCCAAAGTCGCCCTCGTCGGGGGGCCGGCACTCGCCATCGGCCTCGTCACCAGCTTCGGCGCCTTCCTCCTGGGACAGCTGTTCATGGGGAAGTACGCGATTGACCTAGGGGAGCCGGGTGCCCTGCGGGCAGCGTTCGGGGGCGGGATCTATCTGGCGCTGATGGCCCTGTTCGCGGCTGGGTTGACTGCCGTGCTGCGCAGCGCGGTAGCCGTGCTCAGCCTGCTCATCCCGTTCGTGCTCATTGTCTCCTTCGTGGTCGGTGACGTCGCAGGCGGTGCCGCGCAATATCTTCCTGACCAGGCGGGACAGTTGGTGCTTCACCAGAACCCCGAAGGGAGCCTCGGACCGTGGGGTGGACTCGCAGTGACGGCGGCTTGGGCGGCGGCTGCGCTGCTGGCAGGTTGGTGGGCGGTCCGACGCAGGGACGCGTAACCCGCGGCAGGGACGTGTAACCCGCTGCCACGATTTCACTGCGGAGCAGGAGGGCTGAAAGCACCTCAAAGCTTATGGCAAGGAGCGGCTTGTCAGTGCCGGGCGGTTTACTGGCGGCATGACCACCGCACATCACCTCCGCCTCATCGACGCGATGCGCAGCTCGGACTTTCCCACGGAACGTATCCGATCAGGCTGGGGAATCAGCGGGCCCGGTTATCACACGGCGTCCCTGCATGCGGACGTCGATCACTGGGACGACGACGAGGTGCGGAGACTGGAACACCGGGCCCAGTGCCTCGCAGAGCATGACGCCTTGCTGACGCTGCTGACCAGCCGTTGGGGTGAGCCGCAGATGATCAGCCTGTGGAGTGCACAGGAGCGGATGATCGCCGGAGAGGAGATAGCGGAGGCATGGGCCGAGACGGTTGCGGGCTGCGAGTTCCTTCAGCTCTGGAGGATCGAGGAGCGGTGGATCGCCATCGGGCTCTACCTGGAGGAGGAAGGACCGGGGTGTGAGCTGAATGTGGTGGTGACGAAGATCGATCCGCCGTGACATGAGCAGGCAGTTGCGGGCCGGACAGATCCGGATCCGCCTGCGATGGGGGTCGGCCCGGGGCACCGTTTGCTGCGGCGGTCCCGAATGCCCCCTGTCCCGGGCGGGTGCAGATGGCCGACGTATGCGCGGTGGGCCGGGGCGTTGGTCGGGGATGGGGCCGGCGCTCGCCCGGACCTTTGGCCAGGCCCAGTCCAGCCCGGCCCAGTCCCGGCCGGGCCCAGCTCGGCCCAGCCCAGCCCGGCCCAGCTCGGCCGGGACCGTACCGGCGGGCGTGACACACGCTGTGGTGGCAGGCACGGATGACGACCACCGGTACGGGGCCATCGGCGCCAGGGCCCGGCTCATGGCCGCAAATAGGAGGCCATGAGCCGAGCCCTCGTGCAGGCGCCGGGTGTCAGGGGCTTTCGGTGGGGACGGTGGCGCTGTGGTCGACGCGGGTGAGGAGGCGTCCGTACTCCTCCGCCATCGTCTGAGCGGTCCAGTGGGCGTTCAGGCCGCTGGGGTTGGGCAGGGCCCAGACGTGGGCGCCGCCGATCGTGTGGTCCTGCGGACCGATCCGTGCGGTACGCCTGCCGAAGGCCGTGCGATATGCCGTGACCCCCACGACCGCCAGCCACTGCGGTCGCAGCAGTTCGACCTTGGCCGCCAGGATCTGGCCGCCCTCGCGGAATTCCTCGGCGGACAGCTCGTCCGCCCGAGCAGTGGCCCGGGCGACCACATTGGTGATGCCGAGGCCGTATCGCAGCAGCTCGGCCTGTTCGGCCGGCTTCAACTGCCGGGGTGTGAAGCCCGACCGATGGAGTACCGGCCAGAACCGGTTGCCGGGGTGGGCGAAGTGGTGGCCCGTCGCGCCCGTCATCAGGCTCGGGTTGATCCCGCAGAACAGCACACGCAGGCCGCCCGCGACCACATCGGGAACGGTGCGGTCGCGGGCGGCCTGGAGCTCTTCGGGCGTCATCCGGCTGTGGTCGTGGCTGTCAGAGGATGGAGCCCGGCGTGTATGCGGCGGCCTCGGGGCGCTGCTTGGCGATCTCCTCGATGCGCGAGATCAGCGCGGTGACCTGGTCGCCCGCCGCCCCGGTGAAGGAGAGCTTGTCGGCCATCAGCGCGTCGAGCTGAGCGCGGTCCAGCGGGATGCGGTCGTCCGCGGCCAGCTTGTCGAGCAGCTCGTTGCGCTCGGCACCCTGCTCGCGCATGGCCAGGGCCGATGCGACCGCGTTCTCCTTGATCGCCTCGTGGGCGACCTCACGGCCGACGCCCGCGCGCACCGCGCCCATCAGGACCTTGGTCGTGGCGAGGAACGGGAGGTAGCGGTCCAGCTCACGGGCGACGACGGCCGGGAACGCCCCGAATTCGTCGAGCACTGTCAGGAAGGTCTCCAGCAGGCCGTCGAACGCGAAGAAGGCGTCCGGGAGCGCCACCCGGCGGACCACGGAGCAGGACACATCGCCCTCGTTCCACTGGTCGCCCGCCAGCTCGCCGGTCATCGACGCGTAGCCGCGCAGGATCACCATCAGGCCGTTGACGCGCTCGCAGGATCGGGTGTTCATCTTGTGCGGCATCGCGGACGAGCCGACCTGACCCGGCTTGAAGCCCTCGGTCACCAGCTCGTGCCCGGCCATCAGACGGATCGTCTTGGCGACCGACGAGGGCGCCGCGGCCAGCTGGACCAGCGCCGTCACCACGTCGTAGTCGAGCGAGCGGGGGTAGACCTGGCCGACCGATGTGAAGGCCTGAGCGAAGCCGAGGTGTGCGGCGATGCGCTGTTCGAGGTCGGCCAGCTTCCCGGCGTCGCCGCCCAACAGGTCGAGCATGTCCTGCGCCGTACCGACGGGGCCCTTGATGCCCCGCAGCGGGTAGCGGTCCAGCAGATCCTCCAGCCGCCCGTACGCCACCAGGAGCTCGTCGGCAGCGGTCGCGAAGCGCTTGCCGAGCGTGGTCGCCTGCGCGGCGACGTTGTGGGAGCGACCGGCCATGACCAGCTCGCGGTACTCGCCCGCCAGCTTGCCGAGCCTGGCCAGGACCGCCACCGTGCGGTCGCGCATCAGCTCCAGGGAGAGCCGGATCTGCAGCTGCTCGACGTTCTCCGTGAGGTCCCGGGACGTCATGCCCTTGTGGACCTGCTCATGGCCGGCGAGGGCGTTGAACTCCTCGATCCGGGCCTTGACGTCGTGCCGGGTGACCTTCTCGCGCTCGGCGATCGAGGCCAGGTCGACCTGGTCGAGGACACGTTCGTAATCGGCGAGCGCGGCGTCCGGGACCTCGATCCCGAGGTCCTTCTGAGCGCGCAGCACCGCCAGCCACAGCTGGCGTTCCAGCTTCACCTTCTGCTCGGGGGACCAGAGGACGGCCAGCTCCGTGGAGGCGTAGCGGCCGGCCAGGACATTGGGGATGCGAGGCTTCGCAGACACAGCAGTCACGTGTCCTGATTCTACTGGCGGTTTGTGCAGGCCTGCGCCGCGGTCCGGTTTGTGGGTTGCTACGAGAGCGGAGTCGGGTCGACCCGGCGCCACGTTGCCACCGGGCCGGGCTCGCGGGCGTCCTCGGGGGTGACCCAGAACCCCCTTCCCAGTTCGGAGCTGTACTGGGCGCCCGTGCGGCCGTCTCCGGAGGAGCGGCCGGTCAGGCGGCGGCCGATCCACGGCATCAGGTGCTCACGGGCGAAGCGGAGGTCGTCTACGCGTCGCCGGGCCCACCTGGGCGGTACGGCGGTCGGCAGTGGCGTCCGCCAGTCGTTCTCCGGAGGCAGGCCAAGCGTCTGCCAGACCGCCTCCGCCACCCTGCTGTGTCCGTCGGCCGTCAGATGCAGCCGGTCGACGTCCCACAACCGGGGATCGCCCAGTGCCGGTGCCCCGTACAGATCGACGACCACTGCTCCGTGCCGGGACGCCAAGTCGTCGACCAGCGCGAACAGCTCCTCCATCCGCGGACGGAAACGCTCCATCACCGGACCGTTGCGCCCCGGGCTTCGCATGAGAACGAGCTGCTTGCACGAGGGTGCGAGACGTTCCACGGCCTCTTCGAGCCGTCCGCGGACCATGCCCATGTCGCACTTGGGCCGCAGTGTGTCGTTGAGTCCGCCGACGAGGGTGACGACATCCGCCCGCATGGCGGCGGCCACATCGATCTGTTCGTCGACTATCTGGCCGATCAGCTTGCCCCGCACGGCGAGGTTCGCGTAGCGGAATCCCGGGGTGCGGGCGGCGAGCCGTCCGGCGAGGACGTCGGCCCAGCCGCGGTACGAACCGTCGGGCAGCAGGTCCGACATGCCCTCGGTGAACGAGTCGCCGACCGCGACGAGACTGCTGTAGGAGGCATTTATTTCCATGGCGATGCGATCGTATCGCGGTGGGTTCGGCCCCTTCCGGAGTCCGCGGCTGCCCAGGGGCACGCCGCGGATCCCGCTGTGGCAGGGGCCGCGGCCGGTATCCGGACCGCGGCTCCTATGCCGGTCAGCGTGCCTTCGGGCGCCCCACCAGTTCGCGGAGCACGTCCTCCATGGTGACCATTCCGGCCAGCCGGTCGTCCTCGTCGAGAACCGCCGCCAGGTGCGTACGGCTGCGCCGCAGTGCGGTCAGGACGTCGTCGAGCGGTGTGTCGGCCCGGACCCGGGCGATGGGGCGCATCGCGGTCACCGGGAAGGGCACATCGCGCGGCGTGGCGTCGAGGGCGTCCTTCACATGGAGGTAACCGAGGATCCGCTCCTCGCTGTCCATCACGGGGAAGCGCGAGAAGCCGGTCTCGTACGAAAGCCGTTCCAGCTGCTCCGGTGTGGTCCCGATCCTGGCGTACATGACCCGGTCCACCGGCATCACCACGTCACGCACCGGGCGACGGCCCAGCTCCAGCGCGTGGTGCAGTCGCTCGGCCGAGCGGTCGTCGACCAGCCCGGCGTCGCCCGCGTCCGTCACCAGCCGGGCCAGTTCGTCGTCGGAGAACGTGGCGGACACCTCGTTCTTCGTCTCGACCCTGAGGATCTTGAGCAGCGCGTTGGCGAAGGCGTTGATCGCGAAGATCACCGGGCGCAGCGCCCTGGCGAGGGCCACCAGCGGCGGTCCGAGCAGCAGCGCGGCGCGTACCGGCTCCGCGAGGGCGATGTTCTTCGGCACCATTTCGCCGAGGAGCATGTGCAGATAGGTCGCCACGGACAGCGCGATCACGAACGAAATCGGATGGATCAGCCCGTGCGGCACGCCCACCGCGTCGAAGACGGGCTCCAGCATATGCGCGAAGGCCGGCTCGGCGACGATACCGAGCACCAGCGTGCAGAGGGTGATGCCGAGCTGTGCCGCCGCGAGCAGCGCCGAGACGTGTTCCAGGCCCCAGACGACGCTGCGCGCCCGCCGGTTCCCGGCCTCGGCATCGGGCTCGATCTGGCTGCGGCGTACGGAGATCAGCGCGAACTCCGCCCCGACGAAGAAGGCATTGACGACCAGGGTCATCAGTCCGATGAAGAGCTGGACGGCGATCATCGTGCGTCCTCCGTCTGCTCGTCGTCACCGGGCAGTGGCGCGTGCAGCAGGGCCCGCGCGGCGCGGCGTCCGGACGCGTCGACCACATCGATCCGCCAGCCCGCCAGCTCCACCGCGTCACCCACGGCGGGGATGCGGCCGACCTCGGTGGCGATCAGCCCGGCGAGTGTCTCGTACGGTCCGTCCGGCACCCGCAGTCCGATCGTCTTCAGTTGGTCGATGCGCGCGGCTCCGTCTGCCGACCACAGGGTCCGTCCGTCGGCGTCCTCGCCGGCCGGTGCGAGGTCCGCGGTCTCATGCGGATCGTGCTCGTCGCGCACCTCGCCGACCACTTCCTCGACGATGTCCTCCAGCGTCACGACTCCGGCGGTGCCGCCGTACTCGTCGATGACGACGGCCATGGCGACCTTGCCGGACAGCTGGTCCAGGAGCCGGTCCACCGTGAGGGTCTCCGGTACCAGGAGGGGTTGGCGCAGCATCTCCGACACGCGTGTACGGGACCGCTGCTCGGCGGGGACGGCCAGCACGTCCTTGATGTGGGCCACACCGACGACGGTGTCCAGGCTGCCGCGATAGACGGGGAAGCGGGACAGGCCCGTCGCCCGGGTGGCGTTCGCGACGTCCTCGGCCGTCGCCTGCACCTCCAGCGCGGTGACCTGGACCCGGGGGGTCATCACGTTCTCCGCCGTCAGTTCCGCCAGATTCAGCGTGCGGACGAACAGCTCCGCCGTGTCCGCCTCCAGCGCACCTGCCTTCGCGCTGTGCCGGGCCAGCGCCGCCAGCTCCTGCGGGCTGCGCGCGGAGGCCAGTTCCTCGGCCGGTTCCAGACCGAAGCGGCGCACGATCCGGTTGGCGGTGTTGTTGAGGTGGCTGATGAAGGGCCGGAAGACGGCGGTGAAGGCCCGCTGCGGCGTGGCCACGGTCTTCGCCACGGCGAGCGGGGAGGAGATCGCCCAGTTCTTCGGGACCAGTTCACCGACGATCATCAGGAACACGGTGGACAGCGCGGTTCCCAGGACCAGGGCCACGGAGGACGCCACGCTCGGGGAGATACCCAACGCCTCCACCGGACCACGGATCAGTTTCGCGATGGACGGCTCGGAGAGCATGCCGACCACCAGGTTGGTGACGGTGATGCCGAGCTGAGCGCCGGACAGCTGGAAGGTGAGGCTGCGTACGGCCTTCATGGCGCTCGCCGCGCCCCGCTCGCCCCGCTCGACGGCGCGTTCGAGCTGTCCGCGCTCGACCGTCGTCAAAGAGAACTCGGCCGCGACGAAGGCGCCGCAGGCCAGCGAGAGCAGCACTGCCACGAGCAGTAGAAGCACTTCGGTCATCGGTTCACCTCCGTCCCATGATCGGGCAGGGACAGGGGGATCGCTCGGTGCCGGTGATGTCGACTACTGGGAGGCTCGCCCATGGGCGGACGCTCACACCTTTCGGAAGGATCGGACGGGAAGACAACCATAGTAAAGGATCGGCAAAGTTGGTTGATCTCTCGGTGATCTTCTCAACCGGTGAGTGGCTTCACCCAGCGCCGCCAGTGATCCTCGCGGTGGTAGCCACCCGCGGCCCATGTGTGGTGCGCCCGTTCGTTGGCCTCCAGGACCATGGCGTCGACCCGTCGCCCGCCCAGCCTGAGGAATCGCTGTTCCGCCGCTTCCATCAAGGCGGTGGCGATACCTTGCCGGCGGCAGTCGGGGTGCACGGCCAGCCGGTAGGCGGAACACCGCCAACCGTCGAAACCCGCTATGACGGTTCCCACGAGACGTCCGTCACGTTCCGCCAGCAGCAGCGCTTCGGGGTCCCTCGAAATGAGCCGGGCCACGCCGTCGTGGTCGTCGCTGATGCTCGTTCCTTCTGCGGCCCCGCGCCAGAACCGCAATACGGTGCCGACGTCCGCGGGGCCGGCGCGGCGTATGTGGAGATCACTCATGGGGTGAGCCAAGCAGAGCGCCGATCCGTTCGGCGAACCATTTCGGCAGCAGTCCAGGGTTTGGCGCCAGCCCGTTGCTCAGTAGGCGGAGTTGACGTTGTCGATGGATCCGTAGCGGTCGGCGGCGTAGTTGGCGGCCGCGGTGATGTTGGCGACGGGGTTGGTGAGGTCGTGGGGGGTGCCGGCGACGTGGTAGGCGTTGAAGGTGGGCTGGATGACCTGGAGCAGGCC